>JAKDUN010000305.1 GCA_030457675.1 Brachybacterium sp.
GGCTGCGGCTTTCCAGGGCGCCCGGGGTGCCGAAGGACCCTCCTGCGAACGGGCCCTGTGCACGCGGGCGCCTCGGTCGCGGAGAATAGGGGGTCCGAGGGCCCGATGTCCGGGCTGAGGAGGAAGGGTCGGCGATGACCGTGCTGATGGCCGCTCCGCTGCTGCTGACGCTCACGCTGCTGGTCTCCGGGCTCGCGAAGCTCGGGGGGCGGCAGGGCACCGAGGAGGCGATGACCTCGCTGCGGCTGCCGCTGCGGGGGCTGCACCGCACGGTCGCGTCCGTCCTGCCGGTGACGGAGATCGTGCTCGCGCTGGTGCTGTGGATCCCCTCGGTGCCGCTGCAGACGGCGGTGGCCGTGGCGATCGCGCTGCTGATGATCGCCTACCTGGTGATCATCGCCCGGGCGCTGACCTTCGAGGAGCCGGTGGAATGCTCATGCTTCGGCACCCTCGCCTCGCCGACGGTCTCCCGGCTCACCCTGGGGCGGAACCTGCTGCTGACCGGTCTCGGCCTGCTGACCGTGGTGGCGGCCGCCAGCGGCGCGATGACGACCGTGCTGGTGCAGGCCCCGCTGGCGCTGATCGGTCTCGGGATCACCGTGCTGCTGGCGAGCGCGCTGACCGCGCTGAGCGTCGGCAGCACCGCCCCGGATGCCTCGCCGGCGCCTGCCGTGGCGCGGCCCGGGAGCGCCCTGGGTCCTCAGGATGCCGAGGACGCTGAGGTCGCTGAGGACGCCGGGGACGCTGGGGACGCTGGGGACGCTGAGCTGGTGGACTATGAGCGCTCCACCACTCCCGCCGCAGTGCTGCAGAAGCCGGACGGTCATCTGGTCACCCTCACCCAGCTCACCGCGCAGCGCGCCGCCCTGCTCGTGTTCGTCTCCGAGGGGTGCGGGCCCTGCGAACGGGTGCTGGACCGGGCCCCGGAGTGGATCGAGGCGTTCTCCCCCGTCCTCCAGGTCCGGTTCGTGTTCTCCCGCCCCGTGGACCAGCTGCGGGAGCGCACCACGGAACGGGTGGGGGAGCTGGCGATGCACGACCTGCAGTTCACGGCTCGTTCCACCCTCGGGGGCCGCACCGCTCCCTCGGCGGTGCTGCTGGGTGCCGACGGGCTGCTCGCCGGCGGCCCGGTGGACGGCGGATCCACGGTGATCGAGTTCGTCGAGGAGATCCGCTCGGAGCTGGCGAACGCGCAGGAGCAGGGCGAGCTGCCCTCCCCCGCGCCGTGACCCGCGGTCGGCGGCTCAGGGCACGCTGGCCTGCGCGAAGCTGCCGCGGCCGCGGGCCCGCAGCGGACCGTCGGCCGCCGGCACGAAGAGCGCCTGCCCGGCCTCCAGGGCATGGCCGCCGGTCGTGGTCTCCAGGGTGATCGCGCCCTCCAGCCCGAGCACGATCCGGGGACCGGATCCGGGGATCGGATACGTCTCGCCCGCGGGATCGGCCGCGGGATCGGCCGGGTCGTCGAGCTCGGTGACGGCGAGCTCGAAGTCGTCGACCGGGGCGTAGTAGGCGATCGAGGTGGGGTTCTGCCGTTCCGGGGCGACCCGCAGCGGGGGCGCCGCTGTGACGCTGACGCACTGGAGCACCTCGTCGGCGTCGACCCGTTTCGCCGTCAGCCCTGCCCGCAGCACGTTGTCGCTGGTCGCCATCACCTCCAGGCCGGTGCCGTGGATATAGGCGTGCAGCGCCCCGGCGGGCACGTACATCGCCTCGCCCCGCTGCAGGGTCACCGGGTTCAGCAGCAGCGCCGCGACCACGCCCGGGTCCCCGGGGTGGTGATCCGCGAGCAGGGACACGAAGCGGTCGATGCGCGGGGACGGGGAGGTCCCGGCCGCGGACCGGGCCCGACAGGCCTCGACCACGGCGTCGACCGCCTCCGGGGTGGGCCGCAGGGAGGCGGAGACCAGGGTGCGGAATGCGGCGCGCATGCCGTGCGCGGTCGGGTTCTCGACCAGCAGGCTGTGCAGCCGGTCGGTGAGCGGGGTGCCGAGCCCATCGAGGATCGCCGCCGCCCGACGCGGGGTGCGGAAGCCGCACAGCGCGGTGAAGCGGGTCAGGGCGATCAGCATCTCCGGCTTGTGGTTCGCATCGCGGTAGACGCGCAGCGGGGAGTTCAGGGCGATGCCCGCGGCGCTCTCGGCGGCGAAGGACTCCGCGGCATGCTCCCGGGTGGGATGGACCTGCAGCGACAGCGGCCGCTCCGGGGCGATCACCTTGAGCAGGAAGGGCAGCTGCCCGCCGAAGGCCCGGGCGACGTCCGCGCCCAGCATCCGCTCGGGGTCCGCGGCGATCACCGCGTCCAGACCGGCGCCGTCGGGGGCTGTGGCCGGAGCGAGCGGGTGGGCGCCGAACCAGGCCTCCGCCCAGGGGCTGCCGTCGGCCTCGCGGCCCAGGAACTCGGGGATCGCGGTGGTCGATCCCCAGGCGTAGTGCTGGAGGTGGCTGCCGAGCGCGAACAGGCTCACGCGCCGCCCTCGAGGATCTGGGCGATCAGCCGAGCCGGCTCATCGGTGCCGACCACCGGGGCGGGCGTCGGCTCGCCCCCGGCCCGGCGCATGCCGTAGCGCTCCCACTGCTCATGGACCCAGGAGGGCGCACCGGGTGCGTGCACCCAGGCCGGGATGCCGCGCACGGCAGCCTCGAGGATGTCCGCGGAGAACACCGTGGCCAGCGGGCGGGGCTGCGCGGACAGGGTGATCGAGGGGTCCTGGAACCCGATGCCGCGGCGTCGCAGCAGCAGGTGCGCGGCGCGGGCGAGGCGATCGGTCTCCGCGGGGCCGGGCCGGTAGAGCGCCTCGGCGAAGCGGCAGTACGTCGCCGCCGCGCGCAGGCTCACCCGGCGCGGCAGCACGATCGAGGAGAGCTGCCCCAGGAACATCGGCTGCTCCTCGAGCGTGGGCGTCTCCCCGGCGGCCTCGTGCCGGGACTGCCACAGCCGCTGCGAGCCGACCACACGCACCGCGATGTCGTCGCGCTCGGCGCGGTGGAACTCCCCGTCCTCGGCGGTCCAGGCCAGCAGGGTGGTGTCCGGAGGCAGCGGCGGCGCGAAGGGGGTGAGCACGTCGTGCTGGACGACGGCACCGGGGACCTCCGCCTCACGCGCCCACTCGTGGAGGCTGCGCCCCACCTCGAGATGCCAGCCGAGGGTGAGCATCGAGGTGATGCCGAGACCCTCGAGCGCGGCCGACGGGTGGGCGATGCGTCGGTGCTGCCATTCGGGGCCGCTGAGCTCCTCCAGCGACAGTCCGGCAGGGGTGACCACGGCGGCGCTGCCGTGCACATAGGGAAGCACGGCGGGCAGACCGCCGTGAGCGGCGCCGTCGGCCGTGTCGATGCCGAGCAGGATGCGGGCGGAGCCCTCCCCCTCCCGGGTGTGGAGCACATATCCGGTGGCGGTCTCGGAGGCGCGGGCGCGGTGGATGCCACGAGCGCGACGGCGGGAGCCCCGCCACTCCTGCCAGCGCTCGAGGCTGCGCGGATGGATCAGTGCCATGGGCGGTACCCCTCCTTGAACATGCGTCAGCTCCGGAGAGCCCAGCATTCCACACGGACGCCCCGGTGACGGCCGTGTCGGCGATGCGGACGGTAGGTCAGCGGGGCATGTTGCGCAGGTTCGCGGCAGCCATGTCGAGCATCTTCCCGACCCCTCCGCCGAGCACGATCTTCGTGGACGCGGTGGCGAAGCCGCGGATCTGCTGGGCGGAGATCTTCGGCGGCATCGACAGGGCGTCCGGATCGGTGACCACGTCGATCAGCATCGGGCCGGGGGTGGCGAGCGCCTCGGCGAGCTGCTTCTTCAGCTTCTTCGGGTCGGTGATGCGCACCG
>JAKDUN010000306.1 GCA_030457675.1 Brachybacterium sp.
GGCGTCGTCGATCGAACGGGGGATGAACGCCCTCACTCGGCGTGTGGGGGCGGGGCGGGCGGGCGCATCTGTCACCCCGACATTGTGCCCCACGCACCGCTGACCCCCAGGAGGGATCGGTAGGCTGGGCGCCCCACGGACTGCTGGAGGTGGCCATGAGTGATGCCCCGATCCCGGGTGGACCCGGTGACATGGACGAGGAGGCGCTGAAGCGCTTCCTGAAGGAGACCTTCGGGGACGCCCTCCCCGAGGACGCGCTGGACGGGCTGGACCTGTCGGCGCTCGCGCAGCAGGCGAATCTGCCGCAGGACCCCGCCCAGCTGCGGGCCGCCGCCGCGCAGATGCAGAGCATGTTCGCCGCACAGGGCGACAGCCCCGTGAACTGGGACATGGCCGAGGACATCGCGCGACGGACCGCGGCCGGCCAGGCGGGGATCCCAGGCACGCCCGAGCCGACCGGCACCCCGGGCGATCCGGGGCCGACGGAGGCGACGACCTCCGAGCTGCGCCAGGCCGCGCAGGTGGCGCGGCTGTGGCTGGACCCGGTGATCTCGGTCGACGTGCCCTCGACCGAGCTTGCCGTGTACAGCCGCGGGACCTGGCTGCACCGCACCCTCCCCCGCTGGAAGCCCATCGTCGAACCGGTCGCGAAGTACATGGCCGGGGCCATCGGTGAGGCGATCGCCGCCCAGATGGGGCAGATGGGCGAGTTCGGCGGGGCCGACATGCCGATGCCGGGCGGGGATCCGGCGGCGATGATGGAGCGCATCGGCGGGACGATGTTCGGGGTCCAGTTCGGCCACGCCATCGGCTCCCTCGCCCGAGAGGCGGCGGGCACCACGGATCTCGGACTGCCGCTGGGCCGCGACGGGGAGCCGGCGCTGGTCGCCGCCAACGTCGAGGACCTGATCTCCGCGCACTCCCTGGACCCGGGCGCCGCCCGCATCTTCCTGGCGGCCCGCGAGATCGCTCACACCGCGCTGTTCGCCTCCGCCCCGTGGCTCGGCAAGGCGCTGTTCTCCGCGATCGAGGACTACTCCCGCGGCATCACCCTGGACCTCGACGCCCTCGACGACATGGTGCGCGACCTGGACCTGTCGGATCCGGAGGCGATGCAGGCACGTCGCCCGGAGGAGATGTTCGTGTTCACCCGGCGCGCCTCGCAGGAGCGGGCGCTCGAGGAGCTGGCGACCACCCTGGCGCTGATCGAGGCGTGGGTGGATCACGTCACCACCAAGGCGCTGGACGGGAAGATCCCCGATCTCGAGGCGATGCGCGAGGTGCTGCGTCGGCGTCGCGCCTCCGGCGGCCCCGCCGAGGAGATGCTCTCGAAGACCGTCGGCATCGAGCTGCGTCCGCGCCGGGTGCGCGAGGCGCTGTCCTGGTGGGAGAGCGTGCTGGACACCGAGGGTGAGGCCGGCCGCGAGGCGAAGTGGGACCACCCGGACCTGCTGCCCACCCCGGAGGTCCTCTCCGGTCGTCCGCAGGCCCCCCAGCCCCAGGCCTCCGAGGACGAGGTCGACGGGCTGGCAGATGTCGCCCTGCCCGAGGATTTCGATGCCGAGCTGGAGAAGCTGCTCTCCGGCGACGGGCAGGAGCGGGCGCCGCACGAGGACGAGCAGGGCGGTCTGCACGACTCGGGGTCCGAGGACGAGGAGGGGGATGACCCCAGCGGCCCCTCCTCCGACGGGGACGATGGGCGCTGAGCCCCCGGCCCCGGGTCCCTCGGCCCCGCAGGCGGCGCTCGCCGAGCTGGTGAGCGCCGAGGACGCACTCTCGGGGCCGGCGCTCGCCCGCGCGTACGGCGAGCTGCTGGTCGCCGACCCTCGGGTGATGCTCCGCGACGGCGGTCCGCGACATCTCACCGCGAGCGCGATCGTGGTCGACCGCCCCGGGGATCACGTGGCGCTGGTGTGGCATCGCAAGGGCCGCTTCTGGGTGCAGCCCGGCGGTCACCTCGAGGAGGGCGAGACCAGCTTCGAGCAGGCCGCTCGCCGGGAGGTCGCCGAGGAGATCGGGATCGACGGCCTGCAGCGGATCGGCGATGGACCGGCGATGCTGCACCGACACGCTCTCGATACGGCTTTCGGCGCCTGCTCCGAGCACTGGGACGTGCAGTACCTGTTGCGTGCCCCGGCGCCGGCCGCCGAGCTGCCGCTCACGGTGAGCGAGGAATCGCCTGAGGTGCGCTGGGTGCCGTGGCCCCTGCGCGGTACCGGCCCCGAGCGCGAGGCCGCCGCTCTGCCCGAGGGGACGGTGCCGGACCTGGCAGGGACCCTCGAGGAGCTTGCGCTCTACCTCGCGCGCCGGGCGGGCTGAACCTGCGCCGTGCCGGCGGCCCCGGCGCCGTCCCCGGTCTCCGCGCCATCCCCGGTCTCCGCGCCATCCCCGGTCTCCGCGCTATCCCCGGTCTCGATGCCGTCACCGGTGTGGGCGCCGTCATCGACCTCGCCGCTGCTCTCCGGCAGGTTCTTCGACCAGGAGACGCCGTCGAGGAAGCCCTGTGCCTTCTCCGCCAACGGATAGTTCGCCATCAGGGCCTTGAACTCCGGGCCATGGCCCGGCACCAGCAGATGGACGAGCTCATGCATCATCACCGAGCGCACCACATAGTCCGGCATGCCCTGCAGCTGGTGGGAGAGACGAATGGTGCCGTCAGCCGGGGTGCAGGAGCCCCAGCGCTGGTTCTGCCGTGAGGACCAGGTCACCGACGAGGGGTGCGCCCGCCCGCCGAGGTGGGCCTCGCTGACCTCCCGCGCCATCCGCAGCAGGGTGTCATCGCTGCGCCGCGCCGGCGCGCGGCGGGCCTCCTTGCTGACCAACTGGTCGACCATCTTGGTCACCCACTGCCGCTCCTGGCGGGCGTTGAAGGTCGCCGGGATCGCGATCAGCAGATCGCCGTCCCGGCGGGAGATCGAGACGGTGCGACGCCGGCGGGCGCTGCGGCGCACCAGCACACGCTCCCCGCGAGGGCCGTTGACATGCTCGTGGAGGACCAGATCGTTCATAGGTCACAGCCTCGCACGTGCTGTCGACGAAAATTCTTCATCCACATCTGTGCATCCTGATGCGACCGGTCAGAGCGCCGTGACCGGCGAGACCGTCCGTTCCTCCACAATGTGCACACGCTCATCGACACCCTGTCCACCGCAGGAGGACAGTTGTCCACAGCCGGTCCCCGACCCAACTTTGACCCGTCGTGTCCGCACGGGCTAAGTTCTCCTCCACGTGGAATCCCGGGATAACTAGCAGGACGCACACGGGGAAGGTGCGCGTGGTGCTGAGAGCCCCCGGGATTCCACGGCCCTTCCAGGCCTGATGCCGCCTTCGGGGCCTCCGATGTCGGTTCGTCGCGCGCACTTCCTCGGCTCCTCGCAGAGCCCCTTGATCCCGAAGCGCGCGACGGGCCGCCCCGATCGGGCCACATCCGCCGTCCCTGATTCGTGCAGCGAGTTCCCGCGCCGTTACAGTGGATCGGTCCCGGCTTCGCAGCCAGTGCAGCGCATCCGGGAATGCACATCACCGACAAGCAACGAGGAGCGGATATGGCCGACGAGACCTATGCCGGAGAGTTCTACTGCGTCAAGTGCCGTGAGAAGCGGGAGGCCGAGGGCAACGTCGTCGTCTCCAACGGCCGTCGCATGGCCAAGGCCGTGTGCCCGGAGTGCGGCACCAAGCTGAACCGGATCCTCGGCAAGGCCTGATGCACTCCTGAGCGATCTGCTGCCTCGCGCAGGATCGACGAAGGCCCCGGACCCGAACGGGCCGGGGCGTGGGGGGGATCGGCGGGTTTGGGCGGGGGGGGGGGGGC
>JAKDUN010000307.1 GCA_030457675.1 Brachybacterium sp.
AGGCCTCGACCGCGCAGATGGGGCTGGTGCTCTTCGGCCTCTCGATCGGGTCGATGCTCGGGATCCTCTCCTCCGGCCCGCTCGTCATGCGGATCGGCACCCGGCCCGTCGTGCTCGCCGGCTCGACCCTCGTGGTCGTGGCGCTGCCCACCATCGCGCTCGGCGCCTCGGCCGGGCAGCCTCTCGTGACCGCATTCGGGCTGGCCCTGTTCGGCGGCGGGATGGGCGGCGGCGAGGTCGCCATGAACGTCGAAGGGGCCGACGTCGAGAAGCTCGGCGGTCGCTCCTTCCTCCCCGCCCTGCACGGCTGCTTCAGCCTCGGCACCGTGATCGGGGCGGGCCTCGGCATCCTCGCCAACGCCGCGGGCTTCCCCGTCGCGCCCCATCTCGTGCTCACTGCGGCCGTCGGTGCGGGACTGCTGATCTGGGCGATGGGCGCGGTCCCCGCCGGGACCGGGAAGGTCACGGCCGATGAGCGCTCCGCGCAGGCCGCGACGCCCCGCCCCGCACTGTGGAAGGACGCACGGCTGGTGTGCATCGGCGGGGTCGTGCTCGCGATGGCGCTCGCCGAGGGCACCGCCAACGACTGGCTGCCGCTGATCATGGTGGACGGGCACGCCTTCGGCGCGACGATGGGCTCGCTCGTATTCGCGCTGTTCGCGGCCTCGATGACCGTCGGCCGCTTCGCCGGCGGGCCGATCGTGGAACGCGTGGGCCGCTCCCGCGTGCTTCTGGTCAGCGCCCTGTTCGCCGCGGCAGGGCTCGCGCTCATCGCCTACGTGGACAGCCAGGTCGCGGCCGTCGCCGCGGTCGTGCTGTGGGGACTCGGCGCCTCCCTCGGCTTCCCGCTCGCGCTCTCCGCCGCCGGGGACTCCGGCCCGAACCCCGCCGCGCGCGTGGCCCTCGCCTCGGTGATCGGCTATCTCGCCTTCCTCGTCGGTCCGCCGACGCTCGGGTTCCTCGGCGAGGAGATCGGGCTGCGCGGCGCACTCGTGGTGCCCCTCGCGGTCGCGCTCCTCGCGGCGCTGCTCAGCCCCGCCACCGCGACGCGTCGGCCGACGGTCGAGGACCAGCTGGAGTCGGTCAGGGCGACCAGGGCCGACTGACGGGTCCGGCGGCCGCCGACGATCCAGCCTGTCTCAGCCGCCGAACAGCGTGCCGAGGTCCACCTCCCAGATCGCCAGGCCGGCCCCGGCGGCGAGCAGGAGCGCGCCCCCGATGATCCATCCCAGCATCGCCAGCAGGTTCAGGAAGATCCCCCACCCGGCACGCCCGCGGGCGAAGGGCTCGTCCCCGCGCGACATGACCCCGAGGATCAGCCCGAGGACCGGCGCGACGAGCGTCCAGCCCGCCAGCAGCGAGCAGAGCCCGAGCAGCAGGCTCGCGGTGCCCTTGCCGGTGCCGTGATGCATGGGCTGTCCGTAGTAGGCGGTCACAGGGGCCCTCCCGTCGATCGGTGCCGGCCCAGGAGCCGGGCCGGCCGTGCCAGCGTAGAAAGGGGGCGCGGGTCGACGGATCGGCCTGCGGGATGGTCGGGATCCACCCGGGGTCTGACGCCGCACGTCACCGCGCGGCCCACGCGCAGCAGAGGTGGCCGATCCGGTGCGCCCTCGGCCCGCTCTGCAACGGTTCGATGCTCAGGTGCTGGCCGGGTCCCGACCGCTGCGCCTCAGGCGTGCAGGGTCCGTGCCGCCTCGCGGGCCTGCACGGCGGGGCTCTCCATCTGGATCGTCGCGTGCTCGAAGGCGACGGGGAAGTGGGAGCGGACGCACTCGTGCACCTCCTCGAGGATCTCCATCGCGTGCGCCGAGCCGAAGCACTCCTCGGCCACCACCACGTGGGCGGAGAGGATCGGCAGGCTGCTGCCGACGGAGGAGGCGTGCAGGTCGTGCACATCCTGGACGTGCTCCAGGGCGAGCAGGTGCTCGCGCACCTCGTCGAGGTCCACGCCCTCGGGGGTGTACTCCATGAGGATCCGCAGCGTGTCGCGCAGGATCCGCACCGCCCGCGGCACGATCAGCGCCGCGATGAACAGGCCCGCGAGCGCATCGGCCTGCTGGAAGCCGGTGTACCTGATCACGAGCGCCGCGACGATCACCCCGAGGGAGCCGAGCGCGTCGTTGGCGACCTCGAGGAAGGCGGCCTTCATGTTCAGGCTGGTGTCCTTGCCGCCGGCGAGCACGAGGATCGCCACCAGGTTCACCGCGAGCCCCACCGCGCCGAAGACGAGCAGCTCCGTCGAGGCGATCTCCGGCGGTGCCGCCAGCCGGCGCACGCCCTCGATCGCCGTGTAGGTGCCGACGATGATCAGCAGCGTCGCCTGGGCCAGCGCCGCGAGCACCTCGATCCGGGCGAAGCCCCAGGTGCGGGTGGGGCTCGCGGGGCGCAGCAGCATCGTCGCCGCGATCAGCGCGACCAGGAGGCCGGAGGCGTCCACGAGGGCGTGCGCGGTGTCGGTGAGCAGGGCGAGGCTCCCTGTGACCACGCTGCCGACGGCCTGGGCGAGCACGATCAGGGCGGTGAGGCCGAAGGCGATCGCGAGGCGGGTGCGTGCGGTGTCGGGAGAAGCGTGGTTGTGGCCGTGCCCGTGCGCGTGGGAGGCGGTCATCGTGGGCCCCCGCCGACGCGGGGGTCGTGCAGGTGCTCGTGCACCGTCGGCGCCGCCCCTGAGCCCGAGAGCATCGCGGCGGCAAGGGTGAGCAGGGAGCGCAGACGCTCCGGGTCCGTCAGGGAGAACCACGAGGCGCGGCCCTCGTTGCGGCTGCTGATCAGACCGCAGTCGCGCAGGCAGGCCAGGTGCTTGCTCACCGTGGACTGGGCCAGGTGCAGGTGGTCCACGAGATCCCGCACCCGGTGCTCCCCGGTGGAGAGGTGCTGCAGGAGCGCGAGACGAGTCGGCTCGGACAGGGCGTGGAAGAGCGCGGCCTGGGACTCGTCCACGTCGAAGAGCGGGGGAGCGGATTCCAGCGGCATCGTCATGGGGCGATTATATCGTTGACTGACGATGAATGGGAGACACCCCTGTGTTTTCAAGTCGAGCCGCAAGGGCCTCGACGGCTCGTTGCGAATGTCCAGCGACAGGCGTAGTGGCCTCGTTCGCCTCGTCAACGCTCATGAGCCTGTAAGGGCCTAATACGGTGGCTTGGGTCTAGCCCGCCGAGGATGAGGAGAGTGCCCGCAGCGGCGGTCGTCGGGCGCAATGGCAGTTTCTGTGAACGGAGGATGCGAGAGTGTCGAACATGTTACATGCGTCACAGTCGTGTCCGCCACATCAAAGGAGTCAGGAAATGTATCGCCGATCGCTCTTTAGGGTTGCCCCCGCTCTCCTCGGCGTCGCAACCGTAGGAGGGTTGTCCGCAACAGCCGCAAATGCGGAACCCCGCTCTGAATCCCAGTACATCAATAGCGTCGCGGAGGTCTTAGGAATCTCCTTCGAGGAAGCGGCGGACTTGTGGAGTAATAAAGAATATCGCGAGGTGCTCCCTGTCAGCGAGCGACTGCTTGATAGCACCCCCTCTGATAACTCGTTAACCGCAACATCCGATGCTGTCGCCTTGGCGACAACCAACTACTATAGAGGGTCAAAGACTTTCAATAACCTATTCGGGAATGAGCTTATGCGTGTCACGGTCAGAAAGACCGTGTACACCATGTCGGTTCCGGTGAGGCCGGTTTCGGCGTACGTGGAAACGCATTCCACGACTCTACTGGGAAAGACAGCCTGGGTTGCAGAAGGGCCCACTTCGGCGTATGACGTTGATGAGGCCCGGAGTGGCGGGTCTCACTACTCGCGGAGGGCGGCAAGCTGG
>JAKDUN010000014.1 GCA_030457675.1 Brachybacterium sp.
ACAAGGCCCTGAGGATTTATCTTATTACTCTGTTTTTTTTTTTTTTTTAGTTTGTTTCCATGGTGCTGGTTGGGGTGTTTTCATTGTTTGCCCCCCGTGTGGGGGGGGGCCCCCCTTCGTCGTCCCAGCTCCAGCCGCTGGGATCATTCCTCCAGCAGGCGCTCGGCCCGTATCGCGTACTCCACCCACGCGGTGCTGCGTCCCTCACGCGGGTCCCGCGCTCCCGTGGCCGTGAAGCCGAGACGCTCGTACAGCCGCTGCGCGGCGAGATTGGATTCGTCCACGTCCAGCCGCAGGTCCGGGCGTCCCAGGTCGAGGGAGAGACCGGCCACGGCCGCGAACAGGACGCGGGAGATGCCGTTGCCGCGCGCCTCGGGTCGCACCCAGAGCGAGACGACGTGCGCACGGTCCGCCGGGATCTGATGCTCGGGGGTGTAGCCGGCCGGCAGCAGGGCGATGCCCCCGAGGACCTCCCGACCGCGCCGTGCCTGCAGGTGCAGACGGGGCCCGGCGATCTCCTCACGCCACTGCTGCGCGGTGCGGGCGCGGGCCTCGTCCGGATCTGCCCAGAAGGCCGTCGGATCCGCGGTCAGCATGTCCACTCGCAGATCCCGATGGGAGGCCCAGTCCTCGCTGCCGACACGATGGACCCACAGCGCTGTGCCGGACTCCGTGAGGACTTCTGCGGGCTGCGGGGCTGCGCCCCTCTGCGTCGAGAGATCCGCGCGTGCCGACGACGTCTCCGTGTGCATGTGCATCGCCCCTCTCTCGGGATCGTGGGTGGCGTCTCCGGCCGCTGCCGTCCGGCCCGGGACCGAGCACGGGCCCGGATTCTCCCGAATCCGGACCCGTGGACCGTCGCCGTGCCGGGGTCTCGCTCAGTCGAGGTAGTCCCGCAGAACCTGCGAGCGCGAGGGGTGACGCAGCTTCGACATCGTCTTGGACTCGATCTGGCGGATCCGCTCGCGGGTCACGCCGTAGACCTTGCCGATCTCGTCCAGCGTCTTGGGCTGGCCGTCCTCGAGCCCGAAGCGCATGGAGACCACGCCGGCCTCGCGCTCGGAGAGGGTGTCCAGCACCGAGTGGAGCTGCTCCTGCAGCAGCGTGAAGCTGACCGCGTCGGCCGGGACCACGGCCTCGGAGTCCTCGATGAGGTCGCCGAACTCGCTGTCGCCGTCCTCGCCGAGCGGGGTGTGCAGGGAGATCGGCTCGCGGCCGTACTTCTGGACCTCGACGACCTTCTCGGGCGTCATGTCCAGCTCCTTGGCGAGCTCCTCCGGGGTGGGCTCACGGCCCAGGTCCTGGAGCATCTGCCGCTGCACACGGGCGAGCTTGTTGATGACCTCGACCATGTGCACGGGGATGCGGATGGTACGGGCCTGGTCCGCCATGGCGCGAGTGATCGCCTGACGGATCCACCAGGTGGCGTAGGTGGAGAACTTGTAGCCCTTGGCGTAGTCGAACTTCTCGACGGCGCGGATCAGACCGAGGTTGCCCTCCTGGATCAGGTCCAGGAACAGCATTCCGCGGCCGGTGTACCGCTTGGCGAGGGACACCACGAGACGGAGGTTCGCCTCGAGCAGGTGGTCCTTGGCGGCGCGGCCGTCGTCGACGATCATCGTCAGCTCGCGGCCGGACTTCGTCAGGCGGCCGTTCTTGTCCCGGGAGGAGTCATCGCCCTTGAGCTTCTGCTCGGCGTAGAGACCGGCCTCGATACGCTCGGCGAGCTCGACCTCCTGCGCGGCATTGAGCAGCGCGACCCTGCCGATCTGCTTGAGGTAGTCCTTGACCGGATCGGCGGTCGCGCCGGCGGTGACCACCTGCTGGGCGGGGGCGTCGTCCACATTGGCGTTGTAGACGAAACCGCCGGAGGCCTCGACCTTGGCGTCGGACGAGGACTGGGCCTTCTTGGCCTCGCTGTCCTCGGCCTCTTCTTCGACGTCGGTCTCGGCTTCGGGCTCGACAGCCTTGGCCGCGGCCTTCTTCGCGGCTGTCTTGCGGGGGGCCGCCTTCGTGGCCGGGGCCTTCTTCGCGGCGGCCTTCTTGGCGGGGGCCTTCTTCGCGGACACCTTCTCGGAGGTGGCCGTCGTGGCCTGGGAGGAGTCGGCGGCGTCGGTCTCGACGGCCTCGGCCTCGGTGTTCTTCGCTGCCTTCGGGGCCGAGGCGCGGGTCGAGCTCTCCGCCTGGGGCGAGGTCTCAGCAGTACTGGAGGAGGTCACAGAGTTCCTTCTTCCGGCGGCGGCCCGGTGCGGGCGGTCCGCCACACTCGGGCGATCGGTCTTCTCGGCGCGGCTCACGGTCTGCGTTGTGCGGTGCGGATCCGGTGTCCCCCGGTATCACGGCGCACGAACGCACGGTGCCGTCAAGCCTGTCGAGTATAACGCCCGCCGCACAGGTTTATTCCCACGCGTCCGCCAGACTCAGCGGCGACCCTTCACCGTGGTCAGCGGATCGTCCTTGACGGCGAGCACGGGACACGGCGCTCCGAGCACGACTCGGCGCGCGGAGGCACCGAGATTCAGCTTGCCGATGGGGGGTTTGCGCCGCAGCCCGATCACGATCAGGCTCGCCTCGACCTCATCGATGACGGAGAGCAGGAACTCCCCGATGTCGCGCTCGGCACTGGTGTGCACGGCGACCTCACCGCACTCGATCCCGATCCGTTCCAGCTCCGCCCGGACCTCGTCCTCGGTCGCGGCGGTGAGCCCGCGCTCCGGGTCATGGTATTGGTGCGAGGCGATGGCCATCCCCTCGGCGTTGCGTGCTGCGTAGCGCAGCGCGGCGCGCAGTGCGGCCCGTCCCTGGCCCGACGGGGAGTACCCCACGACGATGGTCATGCGACGTCTCCTCAGTGTGCGACAGGTTTCCGGCCACCGGTGCGCCGACAGCGGCGCTCGGTGACCTGCGAGCTCAGCTTAGACGGCGAGGAGGTCGGTGATCCACTTCTCCAGTCCCGGATGGGTGAGCAGAAAGGCATCGTGCCCGACGGGTGAGGACGCGACGTGCCAGTCAGCCCGGGGGATGTGCAGCGCCGCCTCCTGGACCAGAGCGGGCGGGAACAGGCGATCGGAGTCGATGGCGACCACGAGGGCGCGCGCCGTCACCCGTTGCAGGGCTGTGGCCACCCCGCCGCGATCCCGCCCCACGTCGTGGGTGCTCATCGTCTCGGCCAGGGTGACATAGGAGTTCGCATCGAAGCGCCGGGCGAGCTTGCCCGCATGATGGTCGAGATAGCTGGTCACCTGGTGCCTGCCGCGGCCGTCGAAAGGGTCCTCCCGCCCCTGGGGGCGGTTGCCGAAGCGCTCCTCGAGCTCCTCGGCGGTGCGATAGGTGGTGTGCGCGATGCGGCGGGCGATGCCGAGCCCGGTGCGGGGACCCTCGCCGGTGCCGGCGTCGTAGTAGTCGCCGCCCTGGAACTCAGGATCGAGCCGGATGGAGGCGATCTGGGCGTTGTTCCAGGCGATCTGGTCCGCCGTCGCCCGGGCCGAGGAGGCGATCACTGCGAGACGCTCCACCTCATCCGGATAGGAAACGCCCCATTCCAGGGCACGCATGCCGCCCATGGAGCCGCCGATCACCAGGGCCCAGCGCTCGATACCGAACTGCTCGCGCAGTCGGCGCTCGGCGGCCACCTGGTCCCGGGTGGTCAGGACCGGGAAGCGGGAACCGTAGGCACGGCCGTCCGGGGCCGTTGAGCTCGGGCCGGTGCTGCCCTGGCAGCCGCCGAGGACGTTCGGGGCGATCACGTGGAAGCGATCGGTGTCGATCGGGCGACCGGGACCGACCATCTCCTCCCACCAGCCGGCGCTCGGATGGGAGCGGCCGGCCGGGCCGCGCACGTGGGAGTCCCCGGTCAGCGCGTGCAGCACCAGCACGGCGTTCCCCCGATCCTCGTCCAGCCTCCCCCAGCTCTCGTAGGCGAGAGTGACCTCCTCGAGCACCTCGCCGCTCTCGAGGGAGAGCGCGCCGAGCGTGGCGAAGCGGCGCTCCCCGGCGCCGTATCGCGGATGCCAGGCGCTGCCGGGGCTCTCGGCCGGGGACACCGCCACGTCCGGTCCCGCCGCTCCGTCGTGGACGGAGGCGGCCGCGTCGACGTCGCGGTGCTCTCCGAGAATGGTCATCGGTGCTGCTCCTTCAGGGGACCGGCCGCCGGCGCACAGAGCCTCGGGTCAGCTGCTGGGCCACCAGGCGGGGAAGATCGGGGTGTCGGTCATCCGTGAGAGCAAGGGTGCCAGAGTCGAGTCCGGTTCCTCTTCTCTCAGCTCGTCGACGAGACCGCCCGCGGTGGCGAAGCGGTGGTTCCACCACCCCAGCAGCACCAGCAGCGCCGTCAGCGCGCGCCATGCGGACTGTGCGGTGCCCCGCTGGACCGGGGTCCCGTCGGCCGTCGCCGCGGCGGCGATCGAACGGAGCCGCTCCAGGCTCACGTACCAGTCGCCACCAGCACAGACGTCCGGGTGTGGCATCCATTCGCGGTCCGCGACGAGCCCCTGGAGGAGGGTCTCCCGGTCGATCTGGCGCGAGCTGCCGTGCTCCACGCACTGCGCCAGGAGCTCCCAGTGCAGCCGGTCCACCGCAACGGCGGACAGCAGCGCGGCCACCTGTTCACATTTCGTCATCCGGTCCTGCTTCGACAGGCCCCCGGGCTCGGTGAGCAGCGGGGTGAGCGCCGCGCGGGCGGTCGCGAACAGGGTGCCGGGATCTGCCCCGGAGGCGATGTCGACGGCGGGCATCTCGAGCTCCCGTCCGATCTTGCGCAGCGCTCCCTGGTACGCATCGAGCCGGGGGATCGGGCGTCCGCGCAGGACCGCGGTGGCCGCGGCCCTGGTGTCGGCGAACTCGCGCAGCGGTCCGGACTGCCTCAGCTGCACCTCCACCTCGAGCTGCGCCTCCGCCTCCCCGGCGCGGCGCGGCACGCGGTGCAGCGTCCAGCAGGTCGCGGACGCGGCTCCGTGGACGCTCACCAGGGTGAAGCTTCCCGCTCCCAAGGCCCGGGCAGCCTCGTGCACGAGGGTCCCGGCCCGCAGCAGGATGTCCTCGACGACCGGTGCGAGCAGGACCTGGTGGCCGTCGCCGAGCACGAGCAGGGCGTGGACGACCCCGGTGCCGCGGTCCCGCATCAGCGCCAGGTGGCGCTGCAGGTTGGCGCCCCCAAGGGGGCCCAGCAGCTCGTGCAGCGGGGAACGGGTGATGAGCGCGGCCGTGCCCACCTCCCCGCGGCCGGCGAGGATCAGGCAGTCGGTGGGTGGCTCCCCCAGGCAGAGTCGGGCTTCTGCGAGCAGTTCAGCGGGGTCCTCCGCCGCCAGGAGGTGTCGGCCATGATCGGCAGGTGTGGTGTCGGTCGTCATGCAGACGACCCTGTCCGAGTCCTTCCCGCCCCGACACGTGGTGCCCCCGAATGGGGACGGAGCGGGTCTGGGGAGGAACCGTGGGGGCAGGGTGCGGTGCCGCCCAGGTGGACGTGGGAGGATCGACGGGCCCGTGAGAAAGGATGCTCCCCGATGACCTCCGCTGACACCCCGCCCGTCGACGCGCCTCTGCATGACCTCGATGATCGGCTGGTGGCCCGGGTCGCGGAGATCACCCGTGATGAGCTCGCGGAGCGTCACCACCAGCAGTCGGCGATCTCCCCCGAGACCGCCGAGCTGGCGGACCGGCTGCTCGAGTATCTCGAGGGCGGCAAGCTGCTGCGCCCCCGCTTCTGCTTCTGGGGCGGTGTCGCGGCACTCGGGCAGGAGCCCTCGGAGGCGCAGATCGACGCCCTGGCCCGCTACGGCGCAGCGATCGAGCTGGTCCAGGCGGCGGCGCTGATGCACGACGACGTCATCGACCACTCCCCCGTCCGGCGCGGCCGACCGGCGCTGCACATCCAGGCGGGTCGGCGCCACCGAGAGGCCGGGCTCTCCGGCTCCGCGGAGGATTACGGGATCGCGGTCGCGATCGTGCTCGGCGATCTGGCGCTGAGCTGGGCGGAGCAGATCGCCGCCGGCATCGAGGGTGAGCCCGGTGCCGTCGCTGCCGCCCGCCGCGAGTTCGACGCCCTGCGCACCGAGGTGATGTCGGGACAGTTCCTGGACATCCTGCATCAGGCCGGCGGATTCTCCTCCGCCGACGACGCGGAGCAGGCCGCGTTCTCCGTGATCCGGTGGAAGACGGTCCCCTACACCGTGCTGCGGCCGGTACGGATCGGCGCCGCCCTGATGGGTGGCTCCGAGGAGGCGCTGGAGACGCTCTCGAACTGGGCGGTCGAGGTCGGCACCGCCTTCCAGCTGCGCGACGACCTGCTCAGCGTGGTCGGCGACCAGCACGAGACCGGCAAGCCGATCGGCGGAGACATCATCGAGGGCAAGCGCACGGTGCTGCTGGCGCGCACCGAGGCGGCGGCGGGAGCGGACGGCCGCGCCCTGCTGGCAGCGATCGTCGGCCGCGCCGGGAGCTCCGCGCAGGAGATCACGGCGGTGCACGACCTGATGGTCTCCACCGGGGCCGTGGAATCGGTGGTCCAGGAGATCCGGAACCGGGCGGAGCAGGGCCGCACCCTGCTCGCGGAGGCATCGATGCTGGGAGGGACCGGTCGTGCCGGTCTCGGTGCGCTCGCCGCACTCGCCACCGATGTGGAGTCCTTCACCGCCTGAACGGGCAGGAGATCACCTCTCGCCGAGGCTGCGCAGCAGAGCTCGAGGGAACGGGTCCCGGAAGGTCGAGGCCTCGGGGGCCCCAGGTGTCAGAGGGCGAGCGCGAGCGCGCGGCGGCGCACTTCGCCGCGCTGACCACGACGCAGATGGTCGATCGGTCGGCCCGGAAGCGTCTCGTCCTCGGTGAACAGCCAGGCCAGCAGTTCCTCGTCGTCGAAGCCGCCATCACGGAGGATGGTGATGGTGCCGGCCAGATGCGGAATGAGGCCGTCCTCGCCGACCATCAGTGCGGGGACCTTGCGCACCACGGGGCTCCCGCGGCGCAGCGAGACCAGCTGCCCCTCCTCGATCAGGCGTCGGACACGAGAGACCTCCACGTCCAGCCGCTCGGCGACGTCGGGGAGGGGGAGCCATTCGGGGATGAGGTCATCGAGGTCATTCACGACACCAGAGTGCCACGTCGATGCTCCTGCCCGCACCTCGTGGCGGCCCCGCGCCCGCCCGACCTCACATTCGCACGACCGCACACAGTGTGTCGGAGCCGGTTTCCAGCCTCGCGGCGACCTAGATTGGCGACGTGAGCTCGGCAACGTCGACTTCCCCCGGCATCAGGCAGCTCCTCGACGACCGTTACCGGGTCGAGGAGCTCATCGCGCGCGGCGGAATGGCGACAGTCCATCGAGGCCACGACGAACGGCTCGACCGCGTCGTGGCCCTGAAGATCATGCACCCCCACCTCGCGATGGACGAGGACTTCCGGCGTCGCTTCGGTCGGGAGGCACGCTCCGCCGCCCGCCTGGCCCATCGCAATGTGGTCGGCGTGTTCGATCAGGGCGAGGACGAGGATCGCATCTACCTCGCGATGGAGCTGATCGAGGGCGAGACGCTGCGGGCCCGCAGCGTCGCCCAGGAGCAGCTCACCCTGCGCGACAGCCTGAACATCACCACGCAGGTGCTGCAGGCCCTGGTGGCCGCGCACGAGGCGGGCATCGTCCATCGCGACATCAAACCCGAGAACATCCTCATCGACCAGGATGACCTGGTGAAGGTCGCCGACTTCGGACTCGCCCGCGCCACCGGCTCGAACAACTCCTCGGCCAGCGCGGCGCTGCTGGGCACGGTCGCCTACATCAGCCCGGAGGTGGTCACCCGCGGCCATGCCGACGAGCGCAGCGACCTGTACTCCCTCGGGATCGTGCTGTTCGAGATGCTCACCGGGCGGCAGCCCTTCCGGGGTGAGCAACCGGTGCATATCGCATTCCAGCACGTCCATGAGGACATACCGGCGCCCTCCTCCCTCGTCTCCGGGATCCCCCGCGAGCTCGACTCGCTGGTCACCTGGGCAGCGGCGCGGCAGGTCGAGCAGCGTCCGGCGACTGCGACGGATCTGCTGCGTGCGGTGCAGGAGCTCTCCGCGACCCTGCCGGCCGCTGTGCTCGACTCCCGGCCGCAGGTGCGGGAGATGACCGACACCTCCGACGTCCCGCAGATGACGACCTCCCTCGAGGAGGTCGCCTCCGCGCTCGACCACGGCCCGCGCACATTCCCCGCCGGCCTCCTCGACCCGGGCGACGAGGACGCTCCGCCGACCGGTGCGGGGCCGGAACAGGACGTCGAGGCGTCCTCGGTCGATGCGGCTGGCCCGGAGCCTGCGGACGCCTCGGAGCTGGGGTCCGCCGCGCCGGAGGACGCCGAGGACGAACAGCAGGAGGAGGGCGGCCGACGAGTCGTGGTGCTGCGGGCACCGCGCACGCCCCGAGGGCGTCATCTCCCCCACGAGACCCGTCGGCGCTCGCGGCCGATGGCGATGTTCGCCACGCTGAGCCTCATCGCCGCACTCGCCTTCGGGGCGTGGGCCGGAGGCGACTGGTACCTGAACACCGGTCCCGGCGCGGACCGGACCGTCCCGTTGGTCGTCGGCACGCCTCTCGCCGATGCCGAGGCCGCGCTCACCTCGAGCGGGCTCTCCGTCAGCACCGAGGAGCAGTTCGACGACGGCGTCCCCGCCGGCCATGTCATCTCCGCCTCCCCGTCCACCGGAACCGACGTCAAGAAGGGGGACGAGGTCCAGGTGGTGGTCTCCAAGGGAGAGCAGACCTTCCCCGTCCCCCAGCTGGTCGGACTCGACCTCGCCGACGCTCGCACCGACGTCGAGTCACTCGGCCTGGAGCTCGTTCAGGACGATCCGGAATACTCCGAAACGGTGCCGGAGGGCGAGATCATCTCCCAGACCGCCTCCGCGGATGCCCTGCCTGCCGGCGGCGAGGTGCACGTGGTCCTCTCCCAGGGACGGCAGCCGATCTCGGTGCCCGATCAGCACGGACGCAGCGGCGAGGCCGCCCGTACCGCTCTCGAGGACGCCGGGTTCGAGGTCACCACCGCGCAGGCGCACTCCGGCAGTGTCCCCCGCGGCGCAGTCATCTCCCAGTCCCCCGCCTCCGGCACGCTGTTCCGCGGCGATTCCGTGCACATCGTCACCTCGCTCGGCCCGGAGATGGTGACGGTGCCCGACGTGTTCCGCGCTCCCGAAGCCGAGGCCAAGGCCGCGCTCGAGGGCGCCGGCTTCGCGGTCGAGGTCGTGCACGACAAGGGAGAGCCGGCGTTCGGCCTGGTCTATGAGCAGTCGGCGGCCGCCGGCTCGGAGCTCGAGAAGGGCTCGACCATCACTCTCAAGGTCTTCTGACCGATCGCTCAGCGGCGCGAGAGCATCTCCGCGACCAGGAAGGCCAGCTCGAGGGACTGCTGGTGGTTCAGCCGCGGATCTACGAGCGTCTCGTAACGGCGGGTGAGCCCCTCCTCGTCGATCTCCCCGCTGCCGCCCAGCACCTCGGTGACGTCATCGCCGGTGAGCTCCATGTGCAGGCCGGCTGGGACGGTCCCCAAGCCCTGGTGCACCTCGAAGAAGCCGACAACCTCGTCGAGGATGTCCTCGAAGCGTCGGGTCTTGTAGCCGTTGGAGGAGGTGATGGTGTTGCCGTGCATCGGGTCGGTCACCCAGGCCACCTGTGCGCCGGAGTCGCGCACTCCCTCGACCAGTGCCGGGAGGCGGTCGCGGATCGTGCCGGCCCCCATGCGGGTGATGAAGGTCAGACGGCCCGGCTCGCGGTCCGGGTCGAGGCGGTCGATCAGCCGCAGGGTGTCGTCGACCGTGGCAGTGGGACCGAGCTTGACCCCGATCGGGTTGCGCAGTCGTGCCATGAAGTCGATGTGCGCGCCGTCGAGCTGCCGGGTGCGCTCCCCGACCCACAGGAAGTGGCCGGAGCAGCCGTAGATCTCCCCGGTGCGGGAGTCGATGCGGGCGAGCGCCTCCTCGTAGTCCAGCAGCAGAGCCTCGTGCGAGGCGTAGAACTCCACGACCTTCAGCGCATCGAAGTCCGCGCCGATGGCGTCCATGAAGCGCACGGCCTTGTCGATCTGACCGGCCAGCTCCTCGTAGCGGTCGTACCCGGCACCGGAGGTGAAGCCGCGGTTCCAGGAGTGGACCTCGCGCAGATCGGCGAAGCCGCCCCCGGTGAAGGCGCGCAGCAGGTTCAGCGTCGAGGCGCTGGTGGTGTAGGTCTTCCACAGGCGGGCAGGGTCGGGGATCCGCGACTCGGGCGTGAAGTCGAAAGCGTTGACCGCATCGCCGCGGTAGGTGGGCAGGGTCTGCCCGTCCACGGTCTCCTCATCGGCCGAGCGGGGCTTGGCGAACTGTCCCGCCATGCGCCCCATCTTCACCACCGGCAAGGAGGCGCCGTAGGTCAGGACGGCCGACATCTGCAGGATCGTGCGGATCTTGTTGCGGATCCGATCGGCGGTGGAGTCCGCGAAGGTCTCCGCGCAGTCGCCGCCGGCGAGAAGGAAGGCTTCGCCCCGGGCGGCGGCGGCGACACGGTCGCGCAGCACGTCGACCTCGCCGGCGAACACCAGCGGCGGGGCGGCGCGCAGGTCGCTGAAGACCTTCTCCCGCGCGGCCTCGTCGGGCCAGACCGGCTGCTGCACCCGCGGATACTCGCGCCAGGCGCCCAGGGCTGCCAGGCCGTCATCGGCCGAGGACAGGGTGAAGGCGTGTGCGCGAGCGGGGGCATCGGAGCTGAATGGAGTCACCTGCCCAGGGTAGCCAGTCGCCGCCTGGATTGGAGGCACGGTCCCACGGGGCGGTCGCTCAGGCCGCGGAGTCCGGTTCCCCCGGGCCCGGGGATCGGCCCGCTGCGATGCGCAGGCGCTGCTTCGCCACGCTCGCGTACTCGTCCACCCGCTCCTGGCCGGAGAGGGCATGGATGCTGTCCATCACCGTGTCCGTGACCGCCCGCAGGATCGTCGCCTCCTCGGCGTCGGCGTACTCCGTCAGGACCGACTGCACGTCCACCGGTGGCCCGACGAGGGCGTGGATGCGCGGCCGACGGCGTGGGAACCAGCGCCGTCCGCGCTGCGCCTCGTGCGCGCCGAGCATCGCCACCGGCACGACCGGCGCCCCGGTGGCGAGGGCGAAGCGCGCCACCCCCGTCTTCCCGCGATGCAGCCGGCCATCAGGGCTGCGGGTCCCCTCGGGATAGATCCCCAGCACCTCGCCGCGCTCGAGCACGGAGATCCCGGCCTCGATCGCGGAGCGGGAGGCGCGGCCTCCGCTGCGGTCCACCGGCATCACGCGGATCCCGCGCATAACCGCGGCGGCGAGGCGGTGAACGGGCGAGCGACCCTCGAAGATGTCCGACTTGCCCAGGAAGTTCACGCTGCGCAGCACCTGTCCGGGCAGGAAGACCGTGTCCGAGTACGCCTGGTGGTTGGATGCCAGGATCACCGGGCCCCGGTCAGGGATGTGCTCGGTCCCGCTGATGGTGGGATCCCACAGCACCCTCACCACCGCCATGACGACGGGCTTGGCGATCTCGTACAGCACGTGGCGACTCCTGTGTCGAGGCTCTGTCGAGCGCGGATCGGGATGAAGCATGGTGGTGCGAGTGCGACGATGGGCACATGGCGTTCAGTGAACTCTCTCGCCCCTGGCGCGCGCCCGGACACTCTAACCCGCGCGGCGGGCTGCTCCTGTGCCACGGATTCACCGGTTCGCCGCAGTCGATGCGGCCCTGGGCGGAGGACCACGCCGGCCGCGGCTGGGCGGTCGACCTGCCGCTCCTGCCCGGCCACGCCACCACCGAGCAGGAGCTCACGACGACCTCCTGGCAGGACTGGTACGGATGCGTGCGCGAGGCCGCGCTCGACCTGTCCCGGGAGCACGGCCCGATCGCCGTGGGCGGGCTGTCGATGGGCGGCGCCCTCGCCCTCGCGCTCGCCGCGGACCCGCAGCTGCGCGGACACCTCTGCGCAGTGGTCGCCGTGAATCCGGGGATGACCCTGCCGGCGGCGGCGAACCTGGCGGAGCTGATCGCACCGGTGGTGCGCACGCTGCCCGGGATCGGTTCTGACGTCTCGCGCAGCGGGGTCCAGGAGGAGGCCTACGAACGACTTCCGGTGCGGGCGGTCGGGCAGCTGCGCAGGCTGTTCCGCCGGACGCGCCGCGAACTCGGCGCGGTGGAGGTGCCGGTGCTGCTGGCCACCTCGCGCGTCGATCACACCGTCCCTCCCACCGACAGCGACATCGTCGCGGCCGGGGTGCGCGGCCCCGTCGAGCGGCTGTCCCTGACCCGCAGTTTCCATCTGGCGACTCTGGACCACGACGCAGACCTGCTGTTCGAGGCCTCAGCACGTTTCCTCGACCAGCATGTCCCGACACCGGGAGGCCGCTGATGAGCACGGATCGTGAACAGTCCCCCGAGCCTCGGGACGTCGATGCAGAGTTCGCCCGGATGCTCGAGGGCGAGGGGCTGCAGCTGCGCCCCGGGCAGGCGCCGCGGGAACCTGCGGCGCCGGAGCCCTCCGCACCGCGCGAGGACGAAGGCCCCGAGGGCGCGAGCGAGGACTCGCCGTTCTCGTTCAGCGCCGACTCCCCGCCGGAGCCGCCCAGCGCGGAGTCTGTGGCCCGGTCCCGGGCCGCGCACCCTGCCGCGGGCGGGCTCCGTCCGCCGGCCGGACCGCGTGACGAGGAGCCCCGGGAGCTCGACGACGACGAGGTGATCTACGGGGACTTCGAGCAGCCGGACCCCGACCTGCCCACGCCCTCGGATGCCGCGATGTGGTCGTGGACCGCCCTGCTCGGCGGGTTCGTGCTGATGCTCATCGTCGCGGTGACCCCGGCGCTGCCGGGCCTCCTCGGCTGGCTCGGCGGACTCGCGACGCTCGGCGGCCTGGTCTCCCTGCTGCTGCGCGCACCCCGGGAGCACGACGATGATCGCGACGACGGGGCTGAAGTCTGATCGGACTCTCGCGGGCCGGTCAGCGCGCGAGGTCCGCGGCGCCGACGATCCCTGCCCGGTTGCCCATGCCGGCGACGACGAACGGGGCCAGCGGCCGGTGCGCCCGCGCCGTCAGGTTCTTGGCGTAGGCGGCACGGGCCGGCTCGAGCAGCAGGTCACCGGCGGCGGCGACCCCTCCGCCGACGACGAACACCTCCGGGTCCAGCAGGGAGGCGATCGATGCCAGGCCGGTCCCCAGCCAGGTGCCGATCTCCGCGATCAGCTCCTGCGATCCGGGATCTCCCTGCTGGGCGAGCCGGGTGATCAGCGGGCCGTCGATCTCACGCTTGTTCCCGCCTGCGGCCTGCAGCAGGGGGCTCATGAGCGGGTCACCTGTCACGGCCCTTCGCTTCGCGGTGCGCACCAGCGCGGTGCCGGCGGTGTACTGCTCCAGGCAGCCGCGTCGGCCGCAGCCGCACCACTGGCCGTCCGGGACGGCCGTGACGTGCGCGATCTCCCCCGCGAAACCGGCGCTGCCACGCACGAGCTGACCATCGAGGACGATGGCGCCTCCCAGGCCGGTGCCCACGGTCACCATGAGCATGTGCGCGGCCTCGGTCGCGGCGCCGAAGCGGTATTCGGCCCAGCCTGCCGCGTTCGCGTCGTTCTCGACCACGACCGGCAGGCCGGTGAGCCGCTCCAGCTCCTCGGCCAGCGGATGCTGTCGCCAGGCGAGGTTCGCCGCGAAGTTCACGGTGCGGCGGTCCGCACCCACGAAGCCGGCAGCACCGACCCCGACACCGACCACGGAATGGTCGGACCGCAGTTCGGCGACCGCGTCCGCCACGGCCGCCTCGATCAGCGCGGCGTCCGTCGCGGGCGTGCTGCGGGTGGTCGCGGCGATGATCTCCCCTGCTTCGTCCACCACTCCCGCCGCGATCTTGGTCCCGCCGATGTCCACTCCGATGGAGAGCATGCCGCTCCTGTCCGTTCCGGTCCTCGCGCTGCGGAGGACAGCTGTCGCGAGGGCGTCTGCCCGCCTGCCTGTCGTGCGCCATCGTATGCGTCGCCTGTCGTAGGCTTGTGCCGACCCCACCAGCGCTTCCGGGCAGGCGTCGGCTGTGCCCGCCGCGCGCCCCTGGCCGGATCGAAGGAGATTCGATGAAGCAGTTCACCTCACCGCCCCAGCATGAGAGCCGCCCTGGCGAGAACACGACGGACCTCCTGCTCGGCAGGCTCCGCGCCAACCCCTCTGTGCCCATCTTCGAGCTCGCCCAGGACGACGGGAGCTACAAGCCCCTGAGCACTGCGGACTTCATCGAGCAGGTCAAGCAGGTCGCGAAGGGCATGATCGCCGTGGGCATCGAGTCCGGCGACGTGGTCGCGATCCTGTCCCGCACCCGCTACGAGTGGGCGCTCGCGGACTGGGCCGTCTGGTGGTCGGGGGGCATCAGCGTCCCGATCTACGAGACCTCCTCCCCCAGCCAGATCCAGTGGATCGCCTCCGATACCGCCGCGAAGTTCGTGCTCGTCGAGTCGAACCGGCACAAGGAGGACGTGGAGTCCGTCCGCGGCGAGCTCCCGGAGCTCGCAGACATCGGCGTGCTCGATGACGGCATCCTCGAGGCGCTGAAGGCGCGCGGCGCTGAGGTGAGCGACGAGGACCTCGAGGCCCGTCGCACCTCGCGGCGGCTGGACGACATCGCCACCATCATCTATACCTCCGGCACCACCGGACGGCCCAAGGGTGCGGAGCTCACCCACGGGAACTTCGTGGACACCACTCGCAGCGCGTTGAACCTGCTGGGTGAGCAGGTGCTGCCCCCGGGAAGCCGCCTGCTGATGTTCCTGCCGCTGGCGCATGTGTTCGCCCGCCTGATCACGGTGCTCGCCGCCTCCTGGCCGGTCACCACGGCGTTCACGGCGGACACCAAGAACCTGCTGCCGGACCTCGCGGCCTTCAGGCCGACGTTCCTGCTCGCGGTGCCGCGAGTGTTCGAAAAGGTCTACAACGGCGCTGAGGCGAAGGCCATCGCGGGCGGCAGGGGCAAGATCTTCACCGCCGCGTCCGAGACCGCGAGCGCCTACTCGATCGCGCTCTCCGCGGGCAAGGTCCCCTTCTCGCTCAAGGCGAAGCACGCGCTGTTCGACAAGCTGGTCTACGGCAAGCTCCGGGAAGCCATGGGCGGTCAGGTCCAGTGGGCCGTCTCCGGCGGCGCCCCGCTCGGTGCGCGGTTGTCTCACTTCTTCCGCGGCATCGGGGTGACGATCCTCGAGGGCTACGGGCTCACCGAGACCACCGCACCGATCAGCGTGAACCTGCCCTGGGACGTGCGACCCGGCACCGTCGGCCCGCCGCTGCCCGGCAGCACCGTCTCGATCGACGAGGGCGGTGAGATCCTGGTCAAGGGCGTGATGGTCTTCGCCGGCTATCACAACAACCCCGAGGCCACCGCGGAATCGCTCGAGGACGGGTGGTTCCGCACCGGCGACCTCGGCACGCTCGACGAGAACGGCCACCTCACGATCACGGGCCGCTCCAAGGAGGTCATCGTCACCGCCGGCGGCAAGAACATCTCCCCGGCGCAGCTCGAGGACCAGCTGCGTTCTCATCCGCTGGTCAGTCAGTGCGTGGTGATCGGCGACCAGAAGCCCTTCGTGGCCGCGATCCTCACCCTCGACGCGGAGATGCTGAGCACCTGGCTGGCGAACAACTCCCTGCCGGAGATGACCGTCGCCGAGGCCGCGAAGAACGAGCAGGTGCACGCTGAGCTGCAGACGGTGGTGGACCGGGCGAACCAGTCCGTGTCCAAGGCGGAGTCCATCCGGGCCTTCGAGGTCATCGACTCGGACTTCACCGAGGAGAACGGCTACCTCACCCCCTCGCTGAAGCTGAAGCGCAACGTCGTGGTCAAGGACCTCGCGGAGATCATCGAGAAGATCTACTCGGGCGAGAAGCCCGCGAGCTGACCGACACGGCACCACGGCCCCGGCAGCGGGACGGTCGCACCTCGCGCGCCGCCCCGCTGTCGGGGCTTCGTCGTACGCTTCGAGCATGTCCGCACGCCGCCAGCTGAGCTTCGATGATCTCGGCACCCCGCTGGCAGAGGCGACGCTCGTGGTGGTGGACCTGGAGACCACCGGCACGGATCCGTCGGGCGATGCGATCACCGAGATCGGTGCGGTGAAGGTCCGCGGCGGCGAGGTGCTCGGGGAGTTCCGCACCTTCGTCGACCCCGAGCGACCGATCCCCGCCTATATCGCGGCACTGACCGGTATCACCGACGCGTCCGTGGCCGAGGCGCCGTCCATCCGCACCGTGCTGCCGATGTTCCTGGACTTCGTCGGGGACGCGGCGCTGGTGGCGCACAACGCCCGCTTCGACATCGGCTTCCTCAGCGCGCAGGCGGCCGTCTGCGAGATCCGCTGGCCCGGACCCCGCGTGCTGGACACCCTGGCGCTGGCCCGCACCGTCTTCCGTCGAGACGAGGTCCGCGACCACAAGCTCTCCACCTTGGCTCGGCACGTCGGGGCGAGCATCGCCCCGGACCATCGCGCGCTCTCCGACGCCCGCGCCACCGTCGACGTGCTGCACGCGATCATCGAGCGGCTCGGGGCCGCGGGTGCCTCCACCCTCGAGGACCTGGGCAGCGCCCATCGGCGCGCGACCCCGACGCAGCTGCGCAAGAAGCACCTCGCCGCCGATGTCCCACCGGTGCCCGGGGTGTACCAGTTCCTCGACGCACAGGGGTCGGTGCTCTATGTCGGGACCTCGCGCAACCTGCGCTCCCGGGTGCGGACCTATTTCACCGCCGCGGAGACCCGGCGCACGGTGCTGGACATGCTGCCCCGGGCCGAGTCGATCCGAGTGATCGAATGCGCCACCCCGACCGAGGCCGGGATCCGCGAGCTGCGGATCATCGCCCGGGAGCAGCCTCCCTCGAACCGGCACGGACTGAATCCCCAGAAGGCGCACTGGCTGCGCCTGGGCCCCGGCGGGCAGGGTCTGCGCGCCGCCCGGCTGGCGAAGGTCGAGACGGACGGCTCCGCCCAGATCGGGCCGCTGGCCTCCCGGCACGAGGCCGAGCCCCTGCGCGCCCTGCTGACCGATGCGATGCTCGGGCGGGGCGCCGCGTTCGAGAACCCCGCCCACCGGGAGGTGACGTCGAGCGGGCATCGCGCACGGCTGCGACGGGCATTGCTCGAGGACCCCTCCGAGGTGCTCGACCATGTCGCGGCTCGGCTGCGCGCTCACGTGGACGCGGGCCGCTACGAAGAGGCCGAGAAGCTGCGCAGGCTCGCCCACACCTATCTCGCAGCGGCCCGACGCGCCTCCCGTCTCCGCGCGCTGGCGGAGGTCCCGCTGCTCATCGCCGCGCGCCCCAGCACCGAGGCGGTGATCGGAGGGCGCGGCTGGGAGCTGCTCGCGGTCCGGCACGGCCGCTTCTCCGGCACCACCCTGGTGGCATCCGGCAAGGACCCGCTGCCCTTCGCCCGTTCCCTGGAGCTGACCGGGACCGGGGAGGCGGAGCTGGCCGCACCGCTGTGCCAGGGCTACCACCAGGAGGCGGAGATCCTGCTGACCTGGCTCGAGGGCGAAGGCGTGCGCACCGTGCTGGTCGACGGCGCCTGGCAGGTCCCGGCGCGGGCCCGTTTCGACCAGGAGCATCTCGCCCGGCGCTTCGCGCGCACTGCCGAGGCCGTTCAGGCATAGGCTCGCAGAGAACGTCACGCCGGCCCCGGCGCCCCGTCGAAGGAGAATCCATGATCACCGCCATCGTCTCGATCGTCGTCGAGCCCAGCCGCATCCCCGAGGTCGCCCAGGAGATCGTGGACATCGAGGGGATCGAGCAGGTGTATTCCGTCACGGGTGATGTCGACCTGATCGCGGTCGCCCGGGTGCGGGCGCACGAGGATCTCGCCGGCGTGATCGCCGGAGCGCTGAGCCGGGTCGACGGTGTGCTGGACACCACCACGAACATCGCTTTCAAGGCGTACTCGAAGCGGGATCTCGACGCTGCCTTCGACCTCGGCATCAACGGGTGAGCAGAGCCTGAGCAGAGCGGGCTCAGCCGCGGCGGGCGAAGACCTCCTGGGAGGCGGCGGCCCAGCGCTCGACCAGTGAGGCCGGTCTCCCGGAGTCCAGGGCCGAGGCGACCTCCGTGTATGCGGCCGCGAAGCGTTCCTCGAAACCGTCGGCCGCGTCCTCGTCGATCCCGTCGAAGGCGACCACACCGGCGGCGGCGTTGAGCAGCACCGCATCGCGGATCGGCCCCATCCGCCCGGAGCGGACGCCGGCGTAGAGGTCGCGGGCTACTTGAGCGTTCTCCTCGGCGCTGCCGCCGCGCAGGGCGTCGTGCCCGCTGCGCGGCAGATCCAGCAGCACCGCGGGCTCCAGGACGTGCTTGCGCACCTGACCCCCGCGCACCTCCCAGACGTCGGAGGGTGCGGTGACGGTGAGCTCGTCCAGGCCGTCCTGGCCACGGAAGACCAGTGCGCTGGTGCCGCGGGCGGCGAAGACCCCCGCCACCGTGGGAGCGATCACGGTGTCCGCGACACCGACGGCGCTGGCACGCGGCCGGCCGGGGTTCGTGATCGGGCCGAGGATGTTCATCACGGTAGGGATGCCCAGCCCACGGCGCGCCTCGGCGGCGAACTTCATCGACGGATGGAAGACCTGGGCGAACAGGAAGGTCATCCCGATCTTCCCCACCAGCTCCTCCACATCTCCCACCGGCAGGTCCAGCCGCACCCCGAGGGCCTCCAGCACGTCCGCCGACCCGGACTTCGAGGAGGAGGCCCGGTTCCCGTGCTTGACCACCGTTCTGCCGGTGGAGGCGATCACCATCGACGCCATCGTCGAGATGTTGACGGTCTGCGCCAGGTCACCGCCGGTGCCGACGATGTCGACCGCCTGCCGCGGCACCGAGACGACATGGGCATGCGCGATCATCGAATCCGCCAGTGCCTCCAGTTCGGCGCTGGTGACCCCCTTGGCCTGCAGTGCGACCAGGAAGCCGGCCAGCTGCACGGGACTGGCCGCCCCGGCCATGACCTCGTCCATCGCCCATGCCGCCGCGGGCGCCTCCAGCTCCTCGCCACGCACCAGGCGCGACGTGATCCGGGACCAGGTGGGGGTGTTCTCGCTCATGACCCGATCATCGCATTCCCGTCGCTCTCGACGTCGACCTGCTCACGGAACGGATCACGGAACGGTCACGGCCCCGCATGCGCCGGTCACCAGGAACGGTCGAGAGCGTGTCCTGGTTCGTGACGGGTCGTCAGGAGGGATATGCTGGCCCGGTCCGCCCGGGGCGCAGGCCCCGCGATGTGCTCGGTCGTCGTGTACCGGCACACCGAATCTGACGACACGACATAATGGTGACGTGACTACAGCGACCCTGACTGAGCGCCCCTCCTCCGCTGCTGCCCCAGCGGTCGGCCGCCCGAACCCGACGCAGATCGGCACCCTCGTATGGCTCGCCAGCGAGTTGATGTTCTTCGGCGGACTCTTCGCGATGTTCTTCACCCTGCGCTCGATGGCGCCGGACACGTTCTCCGACGGGCAGGCCAACTTCGCGCACGGCTTCGCGCTGCTGAACACCTCGATCCTGGTGTTCAGCTCGGTCACGTGCCAGATCGGCGTGTTCGTGGCCGAGGGGCGGTTCCCCTGGGGGCAGTCGTTCCCGCCGCGCAAGCGCCGCGAGGGATCCGTCTTCAACATCGCCGGCTGGGGAATGATCGAGTGGTACACGCTCACCTTCATCCTCGGTGCGATCTTCGTCTCCGGCCAGGCCTACGAGTACACCGAGCTGGTCCACCACGGTGTGACGATGTCGTCCTCGCCGTTCAGCTCGGTCTTCTTCCTCTCCACCGGCTTCCACGGCATCCACGTGATCGGCGGACTGATCGCTTTCCTCATGGTGCTGATGCGGGCGTACGCGGCGGACGAGTTCACTGCGCACGAGCAGGTCTCCGCGATCTGCATCTCCTACTACTGGCACTTCGTCGACGTGGTCTGGATCGTGCTGTTCTTCATCGTGTACATGCTCGACCCGATCATGGCGCTCGGCGACTCGGGCCACGTGATTCCGGTGACGTTCGACTGGAGCATCTTCTGATCCCCGCAGACGGCCCGGTCAGCGCGCCCGGCAGCTGCCCGGGGGTGCCCAACAACGGCAGCCCCCCCCCCCGATACAGGGCCGGCCCGGAAAGGCTCTCGCCGCCCGGAGGCCT
>JAKDUN010000308.1 GCA_030457675.1 Brachybacterium sp.
GCGGAAGCTGGTGCTCGAGGAGCTGCGGGAGGTGAGCCCGACGCAGCGCCGACGGTTCGAGAAGCTCCTCGCGGCGTTCCCGTACACCGCGGTCTGACGGGTGCCGCCCGGCGCGTGGCCGCGCCGCTCGGGTCCGGCCCAGGCCCGCGTGGTGGAATGAGGGCATGGAACGACCCAGCTACGGCTACAGCGCCGAGGACAACCCGGATCCGCAGGCGCCGCCCGTGTGCCCCAGGCACCCCGACCGGGTGAGCTACGTGCGCTGCAAGCGCTGCGAGCGCCCGGCCTGCCCGGACTGCCAGCGCCCCACCTCGGTGGGGGTGCTCTGCGTGGACTGCGAGCGGGAGATCTCCCAGCAGCAGGCCTCCACCCGGCCGCGCAATGCGATGGGCGCCCGCATCGGGAAGCGGACCCCGTACGTCACCTACACCGTGATCGCCCTGTGCGTGCTGGCGTATCTCGGGCAGATGGTCGCCCCGCAGATCGTCGAGCAGCTGGGGATCTTCGCCCCCTTCCGGATCCTGGCCATGCCGTGGACCTTCTTCACCGCCGGCTTCCTGCACGGCGGGATCCTGCATCTGGCGCTGAACATGTACGCGCTGTGGATCGTGGGGCAGTACCTCGAGCAGGCCCTCGGGCACGTCCGCTTCTCCGCGATCTACCTGATCTCGATGCTCGGCGGTCACACCGCCGTGTACGTGATCGCCGATTCGCTCAGCCAGTCCTGGTTCACCGGCACCCTCGGGGCCAGCGGCGGCGTGTTCGGCCTGTTCGCCGCGATGTTCGTGGTCAACCGCCACCTGGGCGGGCAGACCGCGCAGATCCTGATCCTGATCGGGTTGAACCTCGTCATCACCTTCACCGTCCCCAACATCTCCTGGCAGGGACACCTGGGCGGTCTGGTGCTCGGCGCCGCGGTGACCGCCGGGATGTTCGCCCTGCGCCCCAAGGCCGCCCCCGGCGCGGATCGGCAGGCGCTGGCCCGCCGCTCCGCCCTCGTGCACTCCGGGGTGGTCGTGGCAGCGGTGGTGCTGTGCGTGGTGCTGATCGCCGTCAAGACGCTGATGGTGCTCTCGCAGTGAGCCGCTGCGCCCGGCAGCGGGCGCGGATCGAGCACCGGACGGGCCGGGGCAGCCAGCAGGCCGCCTCGGCCCGCTCCGCATCGGGAACCTGTGCAGCAGTCGGGCCCCTAGCACGGACCAGCCCCCTCCCGTGAGGTGACCGGGGAACTACATGGGTGTGGTTTTCCCCAGCTGTGGACAACTTTGGGGATAACTCTGCGGACGGTTGGGGATTGCACGATCTTGCTGTGGATAACCGGGGATCGGCTGTGGACGGACGGTGGGGACAGGCCGAGGCCCACCCGCCCGGAGTGCGCATGCTCACCGCCGCGATACGTGCTGTGCGCCCTGTAGGAACGCTGCCCCACCTGGTCGACGAGTGCGCGACTACCACTCAGCAACAATTCCATGACCTGCGGCGATGTAGATCGCGACGGGATGGTGCGGCATGGGCTCGACGACGCCGCGTAACGGCTCCCGCCTCAGATCGTGCGGGCCGCGACACGCCCGGGTTCTCCGCTGTACCTGCGGAACTACATGTCTGTCATTCGTCCACGGCTGTGGAAAACCCTGTGGACAACTTTCCGGAAGGGGTGCAGAATAGCTGAATTCCGGCCGACGGATGACGTGCTGCACCAGTTGTGCACATCGAGGGACGGGGGTCGTCCCGATCTGGCCGGGGCTGTTGACGCCCGGCGCCGTTCAGTGCTCGGCACCGCCCGCGAGGGAGGCGTCGACCTCGGTGCGCAGCGCCACCTCGACCATCCGGGCCAGGGCCCGGGCCGCGGTGAGGGAGTCGACGACGTCGGCCGAGGGGACGTGGACGAAGCCGCCGCGGATCCCGGCGAGCTCGCCGTCCGTCGCCAGCAGATGCTGGAGCGCGAAGAAGACGTCGTTGCACACATAGGTGCCGGCCGTCTGGGACACCGAGCCCGGGATCCTCTCGGCCGTCAGCGCCGCCACCATCGCCTTGATCGGGAGGGTGCTGAAGTAGCCCACCGGCCCATCGGCCGCGACCGGCTCGTCCACCGGGCTCGCCCCTGCGTTGTCCGGGATCCGCGCATCGCGCACGTTGAGCGCGACTCGCTCCGGGGTGATGCCCGCGCGCCCCGCGGCGAGGCCGACGGCGACCACCAGCGAGGGCCGATGCTCCCGCACCGCCGCGGCGAGCAGCTCCCCGGCCCGATCGAACTCGACCGGCAGCTGGAGGACCTCCACTGCGAGACCCGCCGCTGTGGGCCCTCCCGCCGCGGGGCTCTCGGACCGCAGCAGCGGCGCCGCCCGGCGCACCGCCTCCCAGGACTCGTTCACCACCGCCCCGGCGAAGGGGGCGAAACCGGTCAGCAGCACGTCGGTCGTCATGGGGACAGCCTAAGGACCTGCGGGAGCGCGTGGATCTGGGGGAGAGGGCCGCGGGCGGAGTATTGGAGGCCAGGGGCACGTGCAACCTCTATTCTGTGCCGGTGACCGCTCTCGATGACCTCGCCCTGCTCCACCCACCCTTCGGTCTCGTGCTGCGCGCCGGCGACCTCACCCTGCGCCCGCTCGCCGATGCGGACCTGCCTGAGTACGCCGTGCTGCTGCATCGGCCGATCTTCGAGGACCCGGAGTCGCCGGCGGTGTTCGGGTGGTACCGGGCAGAGCCCGCAGTGCGCGTGCGCAATGCCTTGAGCTTCCAGTGGCGCCTGCGCAGCGAGGTGTCCCCGGAGGGATGGACCCTGCCGCTGGGGATCTGGGCCGACGGTCACCTGATCGGTTGCCAGGACATCTCGGCCGTACGCTTCGCCGAGCGGCGCACCGTCACCTCGGGCTCCTGGCTCACCCTGGGCTCGCACGGCCGGGGGTACGGGACCTTGATGCGCCAGGCGATGCTGGTGCTCGCCTTCGACCACCTGGGGGCGCTGCGTGCGGAGTCCGCGGCGGCAGTCGGCAATGGGGCGTCCATCGCGGTCTCCCGCGCTTGCGGCTACGTCGAGAACGGCACCCAGATGTCCACGCTGCCGGGCCCGACGACGTGCGAGCAGCGGTTCCTGGCCACGCCCGAGTCCTTCCGCCGGCCCAGCGAGCCGGTGCAGGTCGAGGGTCTCACCCCAGAGCTGCGAGCGCTGCTCGGCGCCTGAGCCCGACCGGCAGCCGGTGCCGGCCCCGCCCGCCGGCTCACCTCACATCGATTCCTGCCATGCCTGGTAGAGCGCGGCGAAGCGGCCGCCCTGGGCGACCAGCTCGGTGGGGGACCCGTCCTCGACGACCTCACCGCCGTGCACCACCAGCACCCGGTCCGCGATCATCACGGTGGTCAGTCGGTGGGCGATGATCAGCGAGGTGCGCTGGCCCAGCAGTTTCGTGAGCCCCTCCTGCACCATCCGCTCGCTGGGGATGTCCAGCGAGCTGGTGGCCTCGTCGAGGATCAGCACCCGCGGATCGGCGAGGAAGGCGCGGGCGAAGGAGATCAGCTGCCGCTGCCCGGCGCTGACGCGTCCGCCGCGCTTGTTCACGTCGGTGTCGTAGCCGTAGGGGAGCTTCTCGATGAAGGCGTCGGCCCCGATGGCCGCGGCCGCGGCCTCGATCTCCTCACGGCTCGCGCCGGGCTTGCCGAGCGCGATGTTGTCCGCGACGGTGCCGGAGAACAGGTACGCCTCCTGGGTGACCATGACGATGTTGCGCGTCAGGTCCTGCATCGAGACGTCCCGCAGGTCCACGCCGTCCAGCGTCACCCGTCCCTCGGTGGTGTCGTAGAAG
>JAKDUN010000015.1 GCA_030457675.1 Brachybacterium sp.
TGCTGGGGATCCTGCCCTGGAACGCCCCGTTCTGGGTCGCCTTCCGCTTCTGCGCCCCGGCGCTGATGGCCGGGAACACTGCGATCATGAAGCACGATCCGCACGTGCCCGGCTGCGCCGCCGCACTCGAAGAGGTGTTCGTGAAGGCCGGGGCACCCGACGGCGTGTTCCAGACCCTGCTGGCGCAGACGGAGGACGTCGAGCAGGCGATCCGTGACCCGCGCGTCCGGGCGGTCTCCTTCACCGGATCCGACCGGGCCGGGGCGACGGTCGCCTCGATCGCAGCCAGCGAGATCAAGCCGGCCGTGCTCGAGCTCGGCGGCTCCGATCCGTGCATCGTCCTGGCCGACGCCGATCTGAAGAAGGCGGCGGAGGTCTCGGCGCTGTCGCGGATCATCAACGCCGGGCAGTCCTGCATCGCCGCGAAGCGGGTGATCGTGGAGCGCTCCGTGCACGACGAGTTCGTCGAGCTGCTCGCCGCGCAGCTGCGGGACCTGGTGGTCGGCGATCCCCGCGATCCGGCCACCAGGGTGGGGCCGATCGCTCGTGAGCAGCTGCGCGAGGGACTCCACCGCCAGGTCACCAGCAGCGTCGACGCCGGTGCCACGCTGGTGATGGGCGGCGAGATGCCGGATGGCGAGGGCTTCTTCTACCCGGTGACGCTGCTGACGGGGGTCGAGGCGGGGATGGCCGCGTGCACCGAGGAGACCTTCGGGCCGATCGCCGTGGTGATGGCGGCGGACGATGCGGAGCACGCGCTCGCACTCGCGAACGACACCCCCTACGGTCTCGGCGCCGCGATCTGGACCGAGACCGAGCGCGGGGTCGCCATGGCCCGCCGCATCGAGGCCGGACAGGTCTCGGTCAACGGGATCGTGAAGTCCGATCCGCGTCTGCCCTCGGGCGGGATCAAGCGCTCCGGCTACGGCCGCGAGCTCGGCCCCCACGGGATTCGCGAGTTCACCAACGCCCAGCAGATCTGGGTGGGGCCGGCGAAGGGCTGAGAGACCGAGAGTGCCGTGCACGGCAGAACGGGCGCCTTCCGGATTCCGGAAGACGCCCGTTCTGCTCTCGGTCGGGCTGACAGGATTTGAACCTGCGACCCCCTGACCCCCAGTCAGGTGCGCTACCAAGCTGCGCCACAGCCCGAGATCATGCGTGATCCTCCGTGACCGGAGGACCGAGGAATACAGTACCCCGAGCAGGGACCAGGTAGCCAATCGGGAGGTGCGTGACCTGCGGCACCTGCGCCGTGTCTGCTCATCGGGCGAAGGGTGCGGTACAGGGAGCAACTGTCGGGGGATGCTCCGCGGGTCTGCCGGATCCGGCTGCGCCCCGCTCCTAGACTGCGGGCATGCGTGACCGCGAGCGCGAGACCCCTCACGGCGAGACCCCGTACTCGCCCACCTCGCTGCTGCGCGCCCTGACCGAGAATCCGTACAGCGTGGCCCCGCTGCGCCCGCACCAGCACCCGGCCGCGGAGGCCGCCCCGCCGGACAACCGCTACACCCGCACCATCACGCTGCTGCTGGCCCTGGTGCTCGGCTTCGCCGTCGCGGTCTCCGTCCTGGACCTGCGCCAGCAGGCCGCCGCGGAGGACAGCCCCCGCGCCCTGCTAGAGACAGAGGTCCGTCAGACCCGCGCGGAGGCAGAGCAGCTCGAGGAGCACCGTGCGCAGCTCGAAGGGCAGATCGCCGATGCGCAGGCCGCCGTCCTCGAGGAGGGCGATGCCGGTGCCGCGCAGCGGCTGGAGGCCTTCGAGACGGCCGGTACCGGAGTGGCGCTGTCCGGACCGGGCGTCGTGCTCGAGGTCCAGGACTCCGCACCGCTGCCCGCGAGTCCGGGCGTCAGCACCGGGACCATCAACCGGGTCACCGACGGAGATCTGCAGTTCGCCGTCAACGGACTGTGGGCCGCCGGCGCGGAGGCGATCGCCGTGAACGGGCAGCGGATCGGCCCCACCACGGCGATCCGCACCGCCGGCTCCGCGGTGCTGGTCGACTTCCGCCCCCTGTCCCCGCCCTATCGGATCACCGCACTCGGCGACCCCGAGTCGCTGCGCACGGCCTTCGAGGGCGCAGGAGCAGGGGAGCACCTCCAGGAGATCTCCACCCGCTACGGCATCCGCAGATCCTGGGAGCAGGCGGAGGATCTCACCGTCCCGGCTCGTTCCAGCGGCACCCTGCGCGAGGCCACGGCCCTCGAGGAGGGCGGAGAGGCCGCCTCCGAGATCGCGCCGGACGAGCAGCCGCCCACCCCATCGACCGCCGCCACCGGCGGCACCGAGGAGGATTCCCCGTGATCGCCATCATCGGACTGGTGCTGGGCATCGTGCTGGGCGTGGTCGTCCAGCCGGACGTGCCCGCCCTCCTGCAGCCGTACCTGCCCATCGCGGTGGTCGCCGCGCTGGACACCCTCGCCGGCGGCCTCCGGGCCAGCCTCGACGGCGCCTTCGACTCGCATGTCTTCATCACCTCGTTCCTGTTCAACGTGCTGATCGCGGCTTTCCTGGTGTTCCTCGGTGACCAGCTCGGCGTCGGCTCCCAGCTCTCCACCGCAGTGATCGTGGTCCTCGGCATCCGCATCTTCTCCAACGCGGCCGCGATCCGGCGATTGCTCTTCCGATCATGAGCGACGGCACCCGCACGCCCTCGTCCCCGCGCCAGCAGCGGCTGGTGTGGCGCCGACTGGGTGACACACTGCGACCACAGGCCACCCTCGCCCAGGTGATCGTCGCACTGCTGTGCCTGCTGCTGGGCCTGTCGATCGCCGCCCAGGTGCGCGAGAGCGAGGACTCCCTCGAAGGCGCCAGCCAGCAGGAGCTGGTGCGCCTGCTGGACGAGTCCGGTCGCCACACCGCCGCCCTCGAGGTCGAGAACGCAGAGCTCGAGCGCACCCTGGAGACGCTGCGCACCGGCCAGGAGGACGATGTCGCGGCCCAGAACGCCGCCGAGGAGCGGCTGGCCGATCTCGAGATCCTCGCCGGGACGGTGCCGACCCACGGCCGCGGCATCGTCATCTCGATCGCGGACCCCGACCAGGGTCTGCGCGCGCCGACCCTGCTGGGCGTGGTCCAGGAGCTGCGCAACGCCGGGGCGGAGGTGATCCAGATCGGCGACGTGCGAGTGGTCGCCTCGACCGCGATCACCACCGGCGCCGACGGGCGGCTGCAGGTCGATGGGACCGCGATCGAGGCGCCGTATGCGGTGCGCGCGATCGGGGACCCCTCGGTGATGGAGCCCGCGCTGCAGATCCCCGGCGGCGCGGCGGACTCGGTCTCAGGCGACGGCGGGAGCCTCGCGGCGAACGCCGACGACGAGGTGAGGATCGAGGCCACGGTGGAGCTCAGCGCACCGGAGCATTCTCGAGTGGTCAAATGATCGTCAATTCTTGTCCCGACGTGGTCAGGAAGCTCCCGCCGACCGTCCCCGGCATGCGAAGATGACGGTGCCGAATCCTCTGCGCTCATCGCACAGGATCCGCTGCAGGCCAGGAAGGGGTGTGCGGTGTCAGGGAACACCGAGTGGAACGACGAGAATCTCGACCACACATCGAAGTTGAGCGCGATCTCGCCCAACGACCCCGGGGACGATGCCGAGCCCGGTATCTCGTCCCAGGATCGACGGGCGGTCGAGAACTTGCCCCCGCGCAGTGCGCTGCTCATCGTGCGGAAGGGCCCGAATCTCGGTGCTCGATTCCTGCTGGATTCCGAGACCACCGTGGCCGGCCGCCACCCCAAGAGCGAGATCTTCCTCGACGATGTGACGGTCTCCCGCAAGCACGCCGCCTTCGTGCGTGATGGTGGGGGCTTCCTGGTGCGCGACCTGGGGTCGCTCAACGGCACCTATGTGGGCAAGGACCGGGTGGACGAAGCCCGTCTGCAGTACGGACAGGACGTGCAGATCGGGAAGTACCGTCTGACCTACTACGTGTTCGACGGGACGGACTGACCCGATGCCGGCCTCCGCCTCGCGCGGGCCGAGCTCGTCCGCAGCCTCCCGGCTCAGCATCGGTCAGGTGCTCGAGATCCTGCGCGATGAGTTCCCGGACCTCGCGCACTCCAAGCTCCATTACCTCGAGTCCGAGGGTCTGATCACGCCCGAGCGCACCCCGGCCGGCTACCGCAAGTACAACCGGGAGGACGTGGATCGGCTCCGGTTCGTGCTCCGCGCCCAGCGCGACCGCTTCTGGCCGCTGAAGGTCATCAAGGAGCATCTGCTCGAGCACGGCGTCGACTCCGAGGTCACCTCGATCGCGTCCCGCCCCGGTCCCACCTCGACCCTCCAGGCGGTGCGGCTGGACCGGCGCGGTCTGGCCCGCGAGGCCGGTGTCGAGGAGGAGTTCCTCCTCGAGCTGGAGCAGTTCGGGATGCTGGCCGAGGGGTCGCTCTTCTACGGCGCCACCGAGGTGGAGATCGTCACCTCCGCACGGGATCTCGCGGACGAGGGTCTGCATCCCCGGCACCTGGTGATGCTCCGCACCGCCGCCGAGCGGGAAGCGCACATGATCCGCTCCGTGGCGCGGCCGCGTTCACGCTCGGGCGATTCGGCGGCGCGCGGGGAAGCCGAGGATTTCGCTCGCGACCTGGGTGAATCGATGATCACGCTGCACGGCGCGGTGCTGAGGACCAAGCTCCGAGAGGCTTGAGGCCGGCGGGGGCCGTCACCGGTCCGTGACCTTCGAGCGGCGCGTTGCTGTCGGTCGACGAGTTCTTCGGGCTACCCTGGAGGCGTGCTCTCGTCCTTCCCCCTCGGAGAGCCGGAACCCGGAGGTAGCTGTGAACGCCACGCCAGGCGATGATCGCACTGAGCAGACCACTGTCCCCGCAGAACCCGCCCAGGGCGTGCTCTTCGACGACGTGGTGGACACCCCGGGGGAGCTCGGCTACCGAGGACCGGCCGCCTGCAAGGCCGCCGGGATCACCTACCGCCAGCTGGACTACTGGGCCCGCACGGGTCTCGTCGAGCCGGGGGTCCGCGCCGCGCACGGCTCCGGCAGCCAGCGCCTCTACGGCTTCCGGGACATCCTGGTGCTGAAGGTCGTCAAGCGCCTGCTCGATACCGGTGTCTCGCTCCAGCAGATCCGCGTCGCCGTCAATGCTCTGCGCGAGCGTGGCAGCGACGATCTCGCCGGCATCACCCTCATGAGCGATGGCGCCTCGGTGTACGAGTGCACCTCCGCCGAGGATGTCTTCGACCTGGTCCAGGGCGGCCAGGGCGTGTTCGGCATCGCCGTGGGCCGGGTCTGGCGCGAGGTCGAGAACGACCTGCTGAGCCTGCCGGGCGTCGATCCGGCTGACGACGCCGCGCTCGCCCTGCAGGACGAGCTGGCCGCTCGCCGCCGCTCACGCCAGGCGGGCTGACCGCCGCGTCACCACGTCACACACGACGGCGAGTCCCGGGAAGGGGCTCGCCGTCGTGTGTCATGTGCGGCAGGCGTCGCAGGGCGCCGCGCCGCGCCGGTTCAGGAGTTCTGCCGGGAGTCCATCACGGTGGCCAGCAGGGCATCGAAGTCCTCGGTGAGCCGCGCGCCGGAGGCCCCCTCGTACTTGTGCAGCGGCACGGCGCCGCCCTGGGCCTGCTGCAGGCCCACCCGCTCCTCGATGACGGGCTCGAGCACCGCGTCCCCGAACAGTTCCCGCAGCTCCGCCAGTCGGTACTGATGCTCGACCGACCGCGGACGGTAGCGATTCACCGCCAGACCCAGGGGCTGCAGTCGCGGGGCGATGCCGTCCTCGTGCATCTCGGAGGCGAGCTTGAGGGCGCGGTCCGCCGCGGTGACGGCGAAGAAGCCCGGCTCGGCGACGACCAGTGCACGATCCGAGGCGGCCAGCGCCATCTGGGTGAGGCCGTTGAGCGAGGGCGGGCAGTCGATGAGCACCAGATCGTACTGGTGGGTGCGCTTCTCCAGCGCCTGGTGGAGGCGCCGCACGTCCTTGGAGGTCTGGGCGGGGGAGTCCATGATCGCGGAGCGGCTCGATCCCGGGATGATGTCCAGGTGCGAGGCGGCCTCAGCGGCCCACGGGGTGGGGATGATCGCGCGGTCGATCGTCTCGGTGCGCGGCGAGCTGATCACCTCGGCGATATCCAGGGAGCTGGCGGGTTCGCCGAGCAGACCGAGGGTGGAGTCGCCCTGTGGATCGAAATCGATCACGAGCGTGTTCACCCCCTGGTGCAGGGCCGCGGAGGCCAGGCCGAGGGTCACGGACGTCTTGCCGACGCCGCCCTTGAGGGAACACACACTGACGATGAACACGTCCGCCAGTCTACCGACCTCAGACGGCACACCGGCACTGCGACGGGCGGGTAGCCTGCGTGAATCGTCCAGGAACAGCCAGACAGGGGAGAGCGGATGTCGCAGATCACGCACGATCTCGTGCTCGAGGTGCTCGACGGGTGCGCGGCGAGCGCTCTGCAGGAGGCACGCGAGCTCGGTTCCGCCCGTGTGATCGGGCCCACCGAGCTGGCGCTGCGCTGTGAGGATCTCGACGCGGTGCGTTCGCTGCGGCGCGTGGTCGCGGCCTCGACGAGCCTCACCGTCCCCGCCCGGCGGCCCCGGGAGCTGCTCGAGACCTCGGTCCAGCAGCGACTTGCAGAGCTGCTGGAGGAGATCCGCCGACAGCGACCCCGACAGAAGTTCCATGCCCTGCGGCTCGAAGCCGCCGGTGCCGGTACCCCGGACATGCGCCGCCTCGCCGCCTCGCTGGCAGAACTGGCGGGGCTGCCGGTGGACGGGGAGGGCGATCTGGTGGTGCGGGTGCGCAAGGGCGCGACCCCGACGACCTGGCAGGTGCTGCTGCGCACCACGCCGCGGCCGCTGGCCACCCGGGCCTGGCGCACCGTGAACTATCCCGGAGCCGTCAACGCCACCATCGCCGCCACCGTGCTGGACCTGCTCCAGGTGGGTGCGGAGGACTCGCTGCTGGACATGACCTGCGGCTCCGGCACCTTCCTGGTCGAACAGCTGCACGCGATCGCTCCCGCCCGCGCGGTGGGCGTGGACCTGGACCCGGCCGCGATCGACGCCGCCCGGGCTCATCAGCGGACGGCGCGCCGCAAGGGCGCCATCGACTGGATCGAGGGGGATGTGCGCACCGCAGCGCTCGAACCCGGCTTCACGCGTGTCGTGACGAACCCGCCCTGGGGCACGCTGCACGGCGAGCACGAGACCAACGAGGAGCTGCTGGCGGAGCTGCTGGGGCGTGCCGCCGAGCTGGCCGCATCCCGAGCGCGCCTCGGCGTGCTGACCCACGAGATCACTCGCATGCAGCGGGTGCTGGAGACCGCGCCGGCCGGCTGGCGGCCGGTCGGCGAGCACCGCTTCTTCCAGAAGGGCCACCACCCGCGGCTGTTCCTGTTCGAGCGCGGCTGAGCCTCACCGGTCCTGAGCGTCACAGGCTGCGCCGGCCCTCCTGCAGCGACTGCAGTGCGGAGGCGTCGCCGTGGATCCGGACACGCGCGACCTCGTCACGGCCGCTCACCCAGAGCAGCAGCTCGAGCGGGTCCCCGTGGACCCGCAGGCTCCCCACTGCGCGGCGTGAGCGGAATCGCCGCCCGCCCAGCGGGGAGACCAGCGTGACCTCGGACCGCACCGTCATCGCCAGCGGTGCCATGAGGCCGACGGCCCGCCAGGCCTGCGCCGCCGTCTCGGGGTGGAGCACGCGCGGCTCCCAGTCGTTCTGCGCGCGACGGAGGTCCTCGTGATGGATCAGCAACTCACCCTCACCGCTGAAGGCATCGATCCTGCCGATGGGGGAGAGCCGCCCCGGGCCCTGCCGGAAGATCTCCACCCGCTCCTGCCAGGGCCGCTCCCGCCGGGCCGCGCGGGCAGCTGCGGCACGGTGCCCGAGCGGACCGGGGAGCGTGGATCCGAGCACCAGGTGCGGGTGACGCTCGCGCTCCAGCAGGTGCTCGAGCAGATCCTCCGCGTCCCAGCCCGGCAGGATCGTCGGCGCCTGCGGACCGTAGGTGAGGAACGTCCGGGCGAAGGCCTCGCGCTCGTCGTGCTGGTCGCCGCGCATCGCCGCCTCAGCCCTGATTGCTGAACGCGGCGTCGAAGGACACCTCGGAGACGGGGTAGTCCAGGCTGCGCAGCAGCTCCAGGGCCTCCTTCGCACCGTGGAGACGGTCCATCCCGGCGTCCTCCCACTCGATCGAGATCGGCCCGTCGTACCCGATGGAGCGCAGCGCCCGGAAGGCGGCGTCCCACGGCACGTCCCCACGGCCGAAGGAGACGAAGTCCCAGCCGCGGCGCGGATCGCCCCAGGCCAGGTGCGAGCCGAGGCGGGTGTTGCGCCCGGTGATCCGGACTCGGATGTCCTTGCAGTCCACGTGATAGATCCGATCGGCGAAATCGGTGATGAAGGAGACCGGGTCGATCTCCTGCCACATGAAGTGCGAGGGATCCCAGTTCAGGCCGAAGGCCTCGCGGTGCCCGATCGCCTCAAGAGTGGCCTGCGTGGTCCAGTGGTCGTAGGCGATCTCGGAGGGATGGACCTCGTGGGCGAAGCGCACCCCGCACTCGTCGAAGACGTCCAGGATCGGGTTCCAGCGATCGGCGAAGTCCTGGTATCCCTCGTCGATCACCGACTGGGGGACCGGCGGGAACATCGCCACGTACTTCCAGATCTTCGAGCCGGTGAAGCCCACGACAGTCTTCACGCCCAGCTTCTTCGCGAGGCGGGCGGTGTCCTTCATGTACTCGGCGGCGCGCTGTCGGACACCCTCGGGGTCACCGTCGCCCCACACCTGGGAGCCGACGATCGCCTCGTGGCGGAAGTCGATCGGGTCGTCGCAGATGGCCTGGCCCTTGAGGTGGTTGGAGATCGTCCAGCACGTCAGGCCGTGCTTCTCCAGGATCCCCAACCGCTCGGCGATGTACTCGTCGTCGTCCCAGCGGGAAGCGTCCAGGTGTTCGCCGGCCACGGCGATCTCGAGGCCGTCGTAGCCCCAGCCGGCCGCCAGCTCGGCGACCTCGTCCAGGGTGAGATCGGCCCACTGGCCGGTGTACAGGGTGTGCGGATGCGCCATGGTGAACAGGCTCCTTCGTTCGGAGGGTGGGATGCGAGAGGTGATCGGTTCAGAGGGTGACGGTCGCGCCGTCGGCGGCGTCGGAGGCGATGATCGCCTCCAGCACCCGCTGCAGTGCGAGCCCGTCGGCGAAGTCAGGGGCGAAGCGGGCGGCGGGCTCGCCGGCCGAGGGGGTCGCGGCGACCGCGAGCAGCAGGTCCCGCGCCTGGTTGCTGAAGGCGTTCTCCCAGCCCAGCACATGGCCCTGCGGCCACCAGGCCTCGAGGTAGGGGTGCTCGGGCTCGGTCACCAGCACCCGGGTGAACCCCTGCTCGGCGATCGGGAGCGTCGCGTCGAGGAACCACAGCTCATTGGGGTTCTCGAGGTCGAAGCGCAGCGCGCCCGTGGTCCCGTACAGCTCCACGGTGAGGTGGTTCTTCGCCCCGGTCGCCATGCGGGAGACCTCCACCGAGGCGATCGCACCGCTGTCGAGCTCGAGCGTCGCCCAGGCGGCGTCGTCGACGGTCACCGTCTCGAGGCCGTTGTCGCCGGGACGCTGCGGCACCATGGTCGCCAGCCTCCCGCGCACTGCGGTGGTCTGCTGGCCGGTGAGGTGCTGGATCTGGTCGATCGCATGGGATCCGATATCGCCGAGCGCGCCGGAGCCGGCGGTCTCCTGCCGCAGCCGCCAGCTCATCGGTGCCTCGGCGTCGACCAGCCAGTCCTGGAGGTAGGCCACCTTCGCCTGCCGGATGGTGCCCAGCCTGCCGATTTCGACGAACTGCCGGGCCAGGGCGAGCGCGGGCACCCGGCGGTAGGTGAAGCCGAGCGCTGCGATCTGGCCGCGGGCGGTGGCGGCCTCCGCGGCCCGGACCATCGCTTCCGCCTCGGCGGTGTTGTTGGCCAGCGGTTTCTCGCACAGCACGTGCTTGCCGGCCTCGAGCGCGGCGATCGCGATCTCGGCGTGGAGGAAACCGGGGGTGGCGATGTCCACGATGTCGATGTCGTCGCGGGAGATCACCTCCCGCCAATCGGTGGCGTGCTCCTCCCAGTCCAGCCGCTCCGCGGCCTCGGCGACCGCCGACTCGTCGCGTCCCACGATCACGCGCCGCGCCACGGCGGGCACGTCGAAGGCCGCGGCGACGGTGCGCCAGGCGTGGGAGTGGGCGCGGCCCATGAAGGCGTACCCGATCATGGCGACCCCGAGGGGACGGGTGGACGTCTGCGGCACGGAGGGCTCCTTCGAGTGGTGACGGTGACGGATTGGTCACAAGCCTATGTCCGTCATCACCCTGCGGCAATGTCGATCGGGCGGCGAGGCGTCGGAGGTGCGGGCCGCGGGGCTGATGCGAGACACTGGAGGGGTGGAACGACATGCGCACGCGTGGATGAGGGCCGAAGTGGCCGCCGGGACCGACATCGCCCTGCTGGTGGCGGCCTCCGCTGCGCCGATAGCCGAGGAGCGGCTGTCGGTGCGGGCCGAGGGGGTCGAATATCCGGTCTCGGAGACCTGGGATCGTTTCGGCAGCCGGCTGCACCTCGTGCAGGGTCTGCCCGAGGGGACGGTCGAGATCACCTATGAGGCCAGCGGCGCGGCCGTCGCGCCGGTGCCGACGACCCAGGAGGCGGATGCGGTCCTGCATCTGCGGCCCTCGCGCTATTGCGAGGTCGACGAGTTCGAGAAGATCGCCGCTGAGGTCATCGATGGCCGGGACGGGGTCGAGGCGCTCGATGCCGTGGTCGACTGGGTGCACGACCACCTGGACTATGTGCCGGGCGCGAGCACGATCACCGATTCGGCGGGGTCCACGTATCTCTCACGCCAGGGGGTGTGCCGGGACTACGCCCATCTCACCGCGACTCTGCTGCGCGCCGGCGGGATCCCGGCACGCTGCTCCTCGGTGTACGCCCCGGGGCTCAGCCCGATGGATTTCCACCTGGTGGTCGAAGCACTGATCGAGGGGGAATGGCTGATGGTCGATGCGACCCATCTGGCGCCACGCGCCTCGATGATGCGGATCGCGACCGGCCAGGACGCGGCCGATACCGCCTTCATGACCACCCTCGCGGGGAACGTCACCCTCACCGGGATCCAGGTCACCGCCGTGGTGGACCCGGCGCTGCCGGCCGAGATCCGCCACGAGCGGATCGCGCTGCGCTGAGGTGGGAGCCCGCGGGCTGCTCAGCGCACGGGCGCTCAGTTCAGGGACTCCGGCGGGGTGGGCCCGTCCGGGTCCTCGGTGTCCTTGCCCTCGTCCTCCCGCTCGAAGCTCGCGAGGTACTCCTCGACCTCAGCTGCGATCGCGTCGGCGGTGGGGACCTCTTTGCCTGCTCCGGAGGTGATCATCCGGTCGAAACGTGCCTCGAGGCCGCTGACCATCTCCTGCAGCTGCGGTTGGGCGTCGATCTGGGCGGTGACCGCCTCGCGCACCGGCCCTGCCTGGCTCTCGAGCGATTCGATCGGCAGCAAGGGGCCCTGCTCCTCGGTGACCGCCCCGAGCAGCGCGATCGCGGCATCGGGATAGCTCATCTCGTGCAGGTACTGGGGCACGTGCACGGTCAGTCCCACCACCTCGTGGCCACCCTCGGCCAGTCGCATCGTGAGCAGAGCGGTGAACGGGGCACGCAGCCGGAAGGTGCCCGGCATCGTGCGGCGCACGCTGATCGACTCGGGATCCCCGGCGAAGCGAGTCACCGGCAGCTCACGGGTGTGGGGGACCGGTGCTGGGAAGCCCTGCAGCAGCAGGGTGCGCTCGATGCCGAGCTGCTCGACCACGATCTGCAGCGCGCTGGCCACCCGCTCCCACTGGAACGACGGCTCCGGCCCGGTGAGCAGGAAGAACGTCTCACCATCAGCCGCGGTGACCTCGTGCAGCAGGATCTCCGGCTTCTCGTAGTCGGAGAAGTGGTCGAGCTGGAGGGTCACCTCCGGGCGCCGCCCGGCGTAGTCGTAGACCTGGTCCATGTCCAGACGCCCGACGACTCGGCTGGACAGGGAGTTCAGCAGTTGGTCGTCGATCAGCTGCTGGGAGTCGCCTGCGTCGCTGTACGCGCCGAGGGTGACGAGCAGGGTCCGCCCTCGCAGGGAGCGCGAGTCGACGTGGCGCTCATAGCTGAACAGGGTCGTCGGATCCATCATGACCTCCAGGGCGACGGGGCCGCAGGACGCGGCGAACGGTGACTCCCACTGCAACGAGGCCGCTGGGGGACCTATTCCCGTCCGGGCGCGAGGATCACGTGAGCAGCGCCACGGAATCGATCGCCAGGCGCAGAGCGAGCGCGCCGGTGACGCCCAGGAACACCCCGCGCACGAACCTCGAGCCGAGCTTCAGCGCGAGCCGCGCCCCGAGGTAGCCGCCGAGCACGTTCGCGAGAGCCATCACCGCCCCCAGGATCCACCACACCTCGCCCTGCATCCCGAACACCAGCAGTGCACCGAGATTGGTGGTGAGGTTGGCGAGCTTCGCATGCACGCTCGCCTCGAGGAATCCGTATCCCAGCACGGCGACCATCGCGATGATGAAGAAGCTGCCGGTGCCGGGTCCGAGGATGCCGTCGTACACCCCGATGACGCCGCCGATCCCACCGGAGCGCAGCAGATGCGCGCGGCCGCGGTGGCGGGGCGCGTGCTCGATCCCCATCGAGGGTCGCAGCAGCGTGTACGTCCCGACGGCCAGGAGGGCGAGCAGCACGATGGGGGAGAGCCATGGCCTGGGGATGAGTCCCGCCAGGCCCGCCCCGACCGTGCTGCCGAGGAGGGCGCAGACCACCAGGGGCACCACCGTCGCAGCGACCGGCATGATCCGGCGGACATAGGTCCCGGAGGACACGGCGGTCCCCGCCGCGGCGGCGAGCTTGTTCGTGCCCAGCACCGCGCCGGTGGAGGCGTCGGCCGGCAGGGCGGTCAGCAGCGCCGGCAGCTGGATCAGACCACCCCCGCCGACCACCGCGTCCACCCAGCCGGCCACGAACGCAGCGCCGATCAGCAGCACGAGTGTGAGGACGGAGAGCTGGAGCAGCTGATCGAGCAGGGGCACCGGGTCAGTGAACACCCGCTGCCGTGCGGCAGACGAATCCGCCCACTACCTGACAGACTGGCGGGATGCGAGCAGTGATCTGGGACCTCGGCGGCACTCTGGTGGACACCTATCCCGATGTGGATCGGGCCTTGGCCTCGGCGATCGAGTCCCGGCCCAGCAGCGAGCTGCTGCACGAGGTCGCACAGCTGACCCGGGTCTCCAGCTCCCATGCGATCAGCACCCTTGCCACCCGGCACGACGTCTCCGGGCAGCGACTGCGCACCGCCTATGAGGCCACGAAGCTGCACTGGCAGGAGCACCCGCCGCCGGTGAACGACGGCGCCCGGGAGCTGCTCGCCGCTGTGCAGGAGCAGGGCGGGCTGAACCTGGTCTGCACCCATCGCGACCGCGACAGCGCCGCCGCTCTGCTCGACTCGCTGGACCTCCAGGTCCACGACATGGTCTGCGCCCCCGACGGATACGCCCGCAAACCGGATCCCGAGATGGTCCACGCCCTGCTCGCGCTGCACTCGCTCCGAGCCCTGGACTGCCTCGCCGTCGGCGACCGTCCCACTGATGTCGCGGCCGCCCGGGCCGCCGGCGTGCGCGGCGTGCTGCTGGAGACGCCGGGAGTGCCGCTCGAGGCCGGCGATGCCGAACGGGTGACCTCGCTGGGCGAGCTTCTGCTCCAGGTCGGCCGGAGCGCCGGCCCGACGGGGGTCTGAGGCTCTCCCCCCGGACATCGCCTACGGGTGTCCCCCGAAGGCACCGGGGGACTCCCTCCAACATCTCCCAGAGCGCCATCATCGCTGGTCATCACCCAGCGTCCGCCCTACTGTGACGGCATCGACGCGACACCGAGCCGCGTCCGGCGGAGGGTCGTGGGACCGTGCTGTGGCAGATGGCGAGAGGGAAGCTGCGCGAGGAGCGCGCGGTGATGACGACACTGGCGGGACTGATGATGCTCTCGGTGCTGCTGGCCTGCGCCGGCGCCGCGCTGATCACCCGCTTGGTGGGCAGCGGCGACGCCCTGATCGAGCGCGCGGTTGCCCCTCACCTCGCCCAGCTGCACAGCGGCGAGGTGGATGACCGGGAGATCACCGAGTTCACCGCGGCTCATCCTGAGATCACGGCCCACCAGGTGACGCCCCTGCTCGGGATCGACGACGCGCAGCTGTTCTTCGACGGGACCAGCCAATCCAGCAGCGTGCAGCAGAACTCCCTGATGGTCCCCGAGCGGGAGCGCGACCTGCTGCTGGACATGCGGGACCGTCCGCTCACCGACGTGGAGCCCGGCACCGTCTGGCTCCCGCTGCTGTATGAGGGCTCCGGTCTCACTGTCGGCTCCACCGTGACCGTCATCGCCCCGGACGGCTTCCGCCGGGAGCTCGAGGTCGCCGGATTCCTGCGTGATGCGGGAATGGGCCCCGCGATCGCCGGCTCCAAGCGGCTCGCGGTCAGCGCCGAGGACCTCGCCGTGGTCGCCGAGGGGCCGGTGGCCGCACTGGTGCTGCTGGCCGCCGCGATGGTGCTGGTGATCGGGATGCTCTCCCTCCGCCTGGCGCTGCGCACGAGCCTGGAACGGGACCGTCGCGAGATCGCGGTGATGACCGCCATCGGCATCTCCGCCCGGGACGTGCGCACCCTGCACCTGCTGGTGTACGGCACTCTCGCCGCGGTCGCAGGACTGGCCGGCCTGCTGGGCGGGATCGCGCTCGAGCGGGTGCTCTCCGCGGGCCTGACCCGATTCCTCGGCGAGACGGGCGGCGCCGGGGTGGTGCTGATCCCCGCTGCCGTGAGCCTGCTGCTGGTCCTGGGCGTGCTCGCCACGGCGGCCAGTCTGCTGCGCCGGGGCGGCTCGGCACCGCTGCTGGTCACGGTCTTCGCCGTGTGCACGCTGCTGGTGATGGTGCCGACCTCGATCGCCACCACACTGGCCTCCCCGCAGTTCTCCGCATATTTCGGCCTGGGGGCGGCCGATGTGCGCATCGATCTGCCGTACACCGGGAAGGACAGCACCTCCCGGTTCGAGAGCGCCCGCAGCGCGCTCGCCGGCGATGCTCGCGTGGCCGAGCACACCGCACTGGTCACCACCCGGCATCTCGTCGAGACCGACGAGGGCGAGGAGCTGGGTCTGGCCGTCTCCAGCGGGGACCGCTCCGCGACCCCCGGGGTCTACACCGACGGACGCGCGCCCCGGAGCGAGGGGGAGATCGCCCTGTCGCTGCTGTCGCTGGCGGAGGCCGGAGTCTCCGTGGGGGATCGGCTCCCGATCCAGGTCCAGGGGCAGTGGAGTGAGCTGGAGGTGGTCGGCTCCTATCAGGACCTCACCAATGGCGGGCGGACCGCCCGCGGCATGCTTCCCACGGAGGGCGAACAGGTGATCGGGTATGTGTTCGGGGCCGCTGTGGTCCCGGGTGCCGAGACCGCGGCCGTCGCCGGGGGCCTGTCCGCACAGCTGACCGAAGCCCGGGTCTCCGAGACCGAGGTGTATCGCACCCAGCTGCTGGTCTCGGTGGGGGAGAGGATCGATGCCGCCGCAGCACTGGCGGCGGCAGTGGCGGTGACGCTCGCCGCGCTGCTGGCCGTGTTGATCTCCCGGCTCTGGCTGGCCACGGATGCCGCACCGCTCAGCATCCAGCGAGCGCTGGGCGCCTCACCACTGACGCTCCGCGCCCCGTACCTGACGCGGATGCTGGTCACGCTCGTCCTCGGACTGGCCGTGGGCGCTGCGTTCTCCCTGAGCCTGGGACAGGGTCTGTTCAACCTGCTGATCGAGGGGATGTTCGGCGGGATGGAGCACCTGTTCCAGGGGACCAGTCGGATCGACCTCGTCCTCGACCCGCTCTGACGGGCCTCGCGATGCCGCTGCTGCTGCTGGCCGGGGTCACCACGCTCGCCACCCGGTGGACCTGCCGCCGACTGCGCACCGCTGACGTCCGCACCCTCACCGCCGAATGACCCGTTCTGAGGAGAACGCCGTGAACACTGAGAACACCACGCACACCACCCCGCTACTCGAGGCCAGGGGCGCGACCCGCAGCCTGGAACGCTCCACCCTCCTGGTGGACATCGACCTCTCGGTCCCCGAGGGGGAGTTCCTCGCGGTGATGGGGCCCTCAGGGTGTGGGAAGTCGCCCCTGTTGCACACGCTCAGCGGGCTCGAGGACCCCACCGCCGGCAGCGTGCTCTGGGCGGGGGAGGACCACAGCTCGCTCTCGCAGCGGGCACGCTCCCGGCACCGCCTGCTGGTCGCGGACGAACCGACCGGGGCGCTGGACTCCGCCGCCGGTGAGGAGGTGATGGACGCACTCACCGAGATCAGTGCGAGGGGAACGACGATCGTGCTGGTCACCCACGATCTCGACGTCGCCCGCCGGGCGGACCGGATCGTCAACATGGCCGACGGACGCCTCAGCGGAGAGCTGCCAAGTCCTCCCGCTGCCTGAGCGGTGGCAGCAGCGCCGGATCCAACCGCAGCATCCCGCTGCTCGGCTCGCGCTGGACCAGGCTCACCAGGGAGGCGAAGGCCACCGCGACGCCGCTCATCTCCAGCAGCTCTTCGAGCATCGTGCCGTAGATGAACGCGTTGTTCACGATGTGCTCGTTGCGGGCGAGGATCATCCCGTTCATGCTCTCGGCGCCGAGGGCACCGAGCAGGAACAGCAGCCCGCCGAGGATCAGGCCGTTGCGCGCCCGGGCAGGCAGCGAGAGCACGAGGCGGAGCAGCAGCAGGCCGATCACGAGCGCGATCGGTGCCCCGAACAGCACCCACGAGAATCCGAGATCGAAGGGCAGGCGTTCGAGCAGGCGGTCGGCAGGGAGGTCGAGGCGCTCATGCACCTCGAGGTACTCGTCCACCGAGGCGAACAGCGAGACCGCCGTGAGCAGCCACCAGGCACGGCGGTGCATCGGGCGTGCGAGCGCGATCACCGCGGACAGCACACCCATCAGCAGCCACAGGCCGGAGTTGTACCAGGTCGCCATGTTGTACTCGCGGCCCACGTCGAAGTACCAGAACACCGTGTGCAGGTTCTGCGAGAGCACTCCGGTGGTGCGCTGGTGCGCGAGCAGGAAGATCAGGGCGATCACGATGATCGCGGCAGCGACCGCGATCAGCCCGAGCGCCACGGTGTGCAGCCGCAACGGCCGGAAGGCTCGTGTATCGGGTGCTGACGTCGTCATTCCCGAAGTTTATGAACTTTCCACCAAGAGTTCGTGCACCTCAGATGTGGAGCCCCTCATGTGTCGTGTGGGGGAGCGGCCGACTACGGTGGGGGCATGGCGATCATCTACCAGGCCGAGCTCAGCCCCTCAAAGCCCGAGATCCTGCGCGACTTCTTGGCCGGTCGGTCCTGGGGCGAGAGCGGCGAGCTCGAGCTGCTGGGCGCATACCGCTTCGACGACCCCGATGGCGAGGTCGGCGTGGAGTGCCAGCTGGTGCAGGTGGGGGAGACGACCTACCACCTGCCGCTGACCTACCGTCCCGCACCGGTCGAGGGCGCCGAGGAGCACCTGCTGACCACGATGCAGCACTCGGTGCTGGGGGAGCGCTACGTCTACGACGGCCTCGGCGACGAGCTTGCGCTGGACTGCTTCCGCCGGGCGATCTGCGGCGAGCAGGCGCAGGCTGAGCTCAGGATCGTCACCGATGACGACGAGCTGATCGAGACCCGACCGCAGTCGGTCACCCTGAGCCTCGAGGTCGACGAGGGGGAGTCCCTGCCCACCGGGGACGAGTTGCTGGACGGTGCGCCGTTCACCATCGCGCGCACCCTCGGCGATCTTGACGGCACCGTCCGCCTGCGAGCCCGTTGGTCCGGCGGCGAGAGTGTCGTCGCAGCGTACTGACGCTCCGGGGATCCTCAGCCTGGGATGTCCGTCAGCGTGAGGCAGAACGGGTGGCCCACCGGATCGGCGAAGACCAGGCAGAGCTCCGCATTGGGCTGGAACTCGAACCGGGTGGCGCCGGCCTTCTCGACCCGGTCGGCGGCGAGCTCGAGATCCTCGACCAGGAAATCGAGGTGGATCAGGGCGGAGTCCTCCGGCCACCTCGGCGGCACATAGTTCTCCACGCCCATCACATCGATCCGGCCCCCGGCGCTCTGCGTGCCGGCCCAGGCGTCCCCGAGAACCTTGATCACCTCGCCGCCGGTGATCTCCGCGTAGAACGCGGCCAGGCGTCCAGGATCCGGGGCGGCGATGGTCACGGCGCTGAATTGTATCGGTGTCGTCATGCAGGGGAGCGTAGACGCGCGAGGCGGCCAAGAGACACCCCTTCGCGCCCTCCCTCAGCCGGACTTTACATAACGTACATTATCGGCGGTCCATCGAGGCGTCCGGGCGGGCGGCTTTCCGTGCTCTCGTCCTCGTGCGCCCACCATCGGCATCGACACCGTCACCATGTCAGCACTGCTGCCGCCTCGCACGACGACTCGACATCCTGCATGTGGCCGCCGAGCCGTGCACCGTGAACCGCTCATGCGCTCTGGCGGCACCCAGTGGCGGATCTCGGCGTCGATCCTGCGGGATCAGCTCGACCGACAAGGACCCTCTGGACACTGCGTCGTGTCCCTGATCATTCCATGACGTCGGTAAAGCACTGTATGAACCACGACCAATCCCCTGTGGACCGACTCCTTCGCTATACCTCTCCCCTACAGGCGTTTGACCTGCACAATCACTGCATCATTGCAGGTCAAAGCACTGTGCCTGCTGCTCGTCGAGCACCAGGTCACGGATCTCCCCCGGCAGCTGCCCGCGCTGCCACTCCCGCTCCGTCCTCAGCGCGACATCACCGTGAGCACTGCGCACGGCCTTCAGCGCGTACGCGGCCGCCCCCAGATCGTGCTCGGCGACATGGCCCACGCAGGCCGCCTGGCCCGCGGAATAGGCGGCGAACCGGGCGGCCCCGCGCAGAGGCCGGGCGGCACCCATCGCGTGCCCTCCGAGCGCCCGGGCCCGCATCATCGCCATCTTGCCGGCGGCCCAGGCGCGCGCCGCGGAGATCGCCTCCTGCGGCCGTGCATCGTCACGCCGCTCGTTCTCGAACAGCTCCAGCACGTGCTCGGCGCAGTCGGCCGCCCAGCTGGCCAGCAGCCGATGATGCTCGTCGCGCAGGCTCCCGCCGCGGCGGATCGTCACCATCCGCGCATCGCGCACCTCGGGCAGGATCATGCTGCTCCGGCATGCGGATTCGCGGTGCCGCTCCCCCGGCCCGCCAGCACGAAGAACGTTCCCGAGATCAGGCAGCCCACGACCATCGCGATCGCCATCGGCAACGAGGAGTGCGTGCCGGCGATGCCCACCAGCGGCGCGGCGAGCGAGGCCGAGAACGAGAAGCCCAGGCCCAGCATGGCCGAACCGGTGCCCGCGAACTCTCTCGCCTGGTTCGCGGCGAGCGCCCCGCCGTTGCCGAAGATCATGCCCTGCGGGGCGACGGTGAAGAAGAACGCCGGCAGCACGATCCACGCCGGCGTGTCCAGGAACAAGCTCCCGATCAGCAGCGCGAAGCTCGCCAGCGACACCACGATCAGCCCCACCCGGATGAGCTTTCGCGGATGGATGGTGCGGGTCAGCCGCGCCGAGAGCAGCGACATCGTCATCATGCCCATCGAGTTGATCGCGAAGCTCACCGAGTACTCGCTCGAGGTGAAGCCGAGCATCTCCTGGACCACGAAGGAGGAGGCCGAGACGTAGGCCATCAGCGCGAATGCCGAGAACGCATTGACCAGCATGTACGCGACGAAGATCCGTCGGCGCAGCAAGGTGCGCACGTTCCGCAGGAAGGTGCGGAAGCCGCCGGAGTGCCGACGGGAGACCGGCAGGGACTCCGGGATCAGGAAGAGCACCCCGAGCAGCGAGATCAGCGACATCGCGGCGATGACCAGGAAGATCTCGCGCCACTGGCCGAACACCAGGATGATGCCGCCCAGCAGCGGCGCGACGATCGGGGCCACGCCGCCGACGCCCTGCATGATGTTCATGACCCGGAACAGCTCGGGGCCATCGGTCATGTCGATCAGCACGGCACGCCCCAGCACCATGCCGAAGCCGCCGCCGATGCCCTGGATCACGCGC
>JAKDUN010000309.1 GCA_030457675.1 Brachybacterium sp.
GCCGACGGAACGATGCAGCCCGTCGGGAAGCGCTCCACCGACAAGGCCACCCTCGGCGCCGGCAAGGCCGCATACCGCATGCGGGTGGGTGGGCGCGCTCACGCCGAGCTCGTGCTGCCCGGGAAGGAGGAGGTCGCCGAATTCGAGCGGGAGCTGATCGCGGAGCTCACCACCGGCGCGTCGAACCCCGACTGGAAGCGCACCTCGCTGCGTCCGCTCCAGCAGCCGCTGATCGTCGACGGCGAGCTCATCGAGGACCTCCGACCACCGGCGCGGGTCGAGGCCGCCCGCGCCCAGCATGCCGTGTCGGTCGCGGAGCTGGGGCTGTCCGCCGACGAGGGCCCCGACGGCCCGGTCGCCCTTCCCACCGTCACCGACGGGGCCGAGGCGGCGCGACTGCTGGGCTGACCAGAGCTTCGGGCGGTCCAGGCTTCAGCGACGGCCGACGAACCAGCCGCGCACGATCCCGATCCGCTCCTGGATCTGCTCGGCGCTGGCCTGGGCGACGGCCGGTCCCCCGCTGCGAGTGCGCAGCGTGTTGTGCACCGAACCGTGCGGGGCGCCGGACTTCTTGGCCCAGGCGGAGACGAGGGTGCTGAGCTCCTTGCGCAGTTCCATCAGCTGCCGGTGGTCGACGACACCGGGAGTGACCGGCGAACTCCCACTGCCGCTGTTCTGCCGCCGGGCCTGCTGCTGCGCCTGCTGCTGCTGGAGCACGGTGCGCATCTGATCGGCATCCAGCAGGCCCGGGATGCCCAGGAACTCCTGCTCGTCCTCGGAGCCGATCGTGCCACCGGCACCGTATTCGCCGCCGTCGAAGAGGACCCGGTCGAAGGAGGCCTCGGACTCGAGCGCCTCGAAGCTCATCTCCAGCTGGTCGGAGGTCTGCTCGGGACGGTTCGCCTCGTCGATCAGGCTCTCGTCGAGACCGGTCTCCTCGTCCCCCGTCTTCGGCCGACGGTCCAGCACATGGTCGCGCTCGGCCTCCATCTCGGCGGCGTGGCCCATCAGGATCGGGACGGTGGGCAGGAAGACGCTCGCGGTCTCGCCGCGGGTCCGTGAGCGCACGAAGCGACCGACGGCCTGGGCGAAGAACATCGGGGTCGAGGTCGAGGTGGCGTAGACGCCCACGGACAATCGCGGCACGTCCACACCCTCGGAGACCATGCGCACCGCGACCATCCAGCGATCGTCGGAGTCCGAGAACGCTTCGATCCGCTTGCCCGCGCCGACGTCGTCGGAGAGGACCACGGTGGGCGCCTGTCCGGTGAGGTCCTGGAGGGTCGCGGCGTAGGAGCGGGCGGCCTTCTGATCGGTGGCGATCACGAGGCCACCGGCGTCGGGCACATGGCGGCGCACCTCGGTGAGACGGCGGTCGGCGGCGGAGAGCACCGACTGGATCCACTCCCCCTGGGGGTCCAGGGCCGTGCGCCACGCCTGTTGGGTGATGTCCTTGGTCTCCAGCGCGCCGAGTTGGGCGGAGACCTCGTCCCCGGTCTTGGTGCGCCAGTGCATGCGCCCGGAGTAGGTCATGAACAGCACCGGACGCACCACGTGGTCGCGCAGCGCCTCGCCGTAGCCGTAGGTGTAGTCGGCCTTCGAGCGCAGGAAGCCCTCGCCATCCTCCTCGTAGGTGACGAAGGGGATCTGTGAATCGTCCGAGCGGAACGGGGTGCCGGTCAGGGCGAGCCGCCGGGTGGCCGTGTCGAAGGCGTCGCGCACGCCGTCCCCCCAGGTGCGGGCGTCGCCGGCGTGGTGGATCTCGTCGAGGATCACCAGGGTGCGGTCGGCCTCGGTGCGGGCGCGGTGCAGCGCCGGGTGCATGCCGATCTGCGCGTAGGTGACCGCGACGCCCTGGAAGTGGGAGCCGTGGGCACCCTGGGCGTTGGAGAAGTTCGGGTCCAGGGAGATGCCGACGCGGGCGGCGGCGTCAGCCCACTGGGTCTTCAGATGCTCCGTCGGAGCGACCACGGTGATCCGGCGGACAGTGCCCTCGGAGAGCAGTCCCGCGGCGATCTGCAGCGCGAAGGTGGTCTTGCCGGCGCCGGGGGTGGCGACGGTCAGGAAGTCCTTGGGGGCACGGTCCCGGTAGAGCTCGAGAGCCTCGGACTGCCAGGCACGGAGCTTGGAGACGGTGCCCCAGGCCGCGCGCTCCGGGTATGCGACGGGCAGCGATCTCGCGGCAGCCTCGGAGGGCTGGCGGGGATCGCTCGCGGAGAAGAGGGAGGGGGTCGTATTCACAGCGAGAACCACCGTACCGCTGACGGGCGACGATCCGCCGACAGGACCGATGTGAGGAAGTCGCCGCGCGCCGGAGATGCCGCCGGCGCGCGACGCGAGCCCGGCAGCAGCTCAGCGGCGCCCGCCGAAGAAGCCGCGGAAGCCGCCGCCCTTGCCGGAGCCTCCCTTCCCGGAGCCTCCCGACCCGTCCCCGCCGTCGTTCGGCGCGCGGAAGCCGTCATAGATCTCCTTGCACTCCGGGCAGACCGGGTACTTCTCGGGGTCGCGGCCCGGCACCCACACCTTGCCGCACAGCGCGATCACCGGGGAGCCACCGAGCGCGGCCTGGGTGATCTTCTCCTTGCGCACATAGTGGGCGAACCGGTCGTGGTCGCCGTCGTCGGTCTTCTGGTCCTGCTCCTGCAGCTGACGGTCCAGCACCGCAGTGCCGCCGGGGCCGGCTCCCGGATCGTCGCTGTAGGGGTCCGTCCGGGACGGGTCGGACGTGGAGGACATGACTTCTCCCTCGGTCGGTGACGTGATATCTCGAGTTTACCGGCCCGCTCCGCCCACCGTCGGCCCTGCCTCCCGGCCTGCGGGGACCGGCGCTGAGAGACTCCTGCCCATGGACGCTGTCGCCGACTTCCTTCGCCGCCTGCCGGACGAGATCAGCCGGGTGGGAGGCTCTCTCGTGCGGAGGGCGGGCCTGCTCGCCCTCGCGGTGCTGCTGAACATCGGCTTCTACCTGCCCTCATTGCCGGAGGGCACTCCGGGGGCGGGCGTGCCCGGGCTCGACAAGGCCGTGCATCTGCTGCTCTTCGCCCTGACCGTGTTCGCCGCCGGCCGGCTGCTCGCCCCGAGGAAGCGGTTCCCGATGGGCTGGGTGGTGATCATTGCGCTCGTGCACGCGCTGCTCATCGAGCTGGTGCAGCTGGTGGCGCTCCCCCAGCGCAGCGGCGACGGGCTCGACATCCTGTTCGACGTGATCGGCATCGCGCTCGGGATCGGTCTGTGGACCGGCGAGCGACTGCGGCGGAGCTCGTTCGTTCCCGAGCTCGAGACGGAGGCCGAGCCGGAGCCGGCCGCGGAAGGCCATCGCTGAGGCCTGCCGCCCGATGCGTTCCCCGGCGCCTCAGGACGGTGGGTCCCCGCCCGCGCGCGGGCGGCCCCCCGGGCGCGGGCCGGGTAGGCCATCCGGGCCGCCGGCCCCCCCTTTGGGTCCCCCGGCGCCTCCGGAGGGCGCGCCCCCCGGGGGGGCGCCGTCCTCAGGTCACGGGCAGGAGTCACGGGCAGGGCTCTCGCCGCTGATCAGCCCTCCAGCGTGATCTCGTCGGCGTAGACGGCGGTGATGGCACCGGTGATGGTGTCGACCGTGCCGGCGTCCTCGCGGGCGACCTTCTCGACCGCGCTGGCGACGGCCTTGGTCACACCTTCGTGGAAGACGCTGGGCACGATATAGGTGGGGTTGAGCTCATCCGCGGCGACCACGTCGGCGAGCGCTTTGGCGGCCGCCAGCAGCATCCGGTCGCTGACCCGGGTGGC
>JAKDUN010000310.1 GCA_030457675.1 Brachybacterium sp.
TGTAGCCGGCGCCGATGACGGCGATGGTGGTGATCGAGTAGGGCATGCAGATCTCCTCCGGCGGGGTGTGTGGGTGGGCTGGGCTCGTCCCTCTTCGCTGCCGCGGCGGAGCGTCGCGGAGGCGTTCGAGGGGCGTCAGGTGTGTTCGAGGGTGCCGAGCAGGTCGTGACCTGGAAGTTCTCGACGGTGAGAGGCGGTGGCGGTGCAGGCCGTTCGGGTTTCGCAGGTACTGCAGTGCGAAGCGACACGGGCTGAAGTCGTATATCGAAGATCATATAGGAACTGTGAAGCGTGTCAATCCCCGACGGCTGAAGGGCGCACAGCGGGAGTGCCGACCGAGGGCGGCGGTTACGCTGTCGCCATGATTCCCAGCGAGGACCTCGGCGCATCCCGGGGAGCGTTCGAGCTGCAGCCAGGGACCTTCTCTCGTCGAGGGCTGCGGGAGCACGTCTACGACAGCGTGCTCGACATGCTGCTGAGGGGTGAGGCCACGGCGGGCACGAGACTGTCCATCGACACGATCGCTCGGCAGCTCGATGTCTCACCGACGCCAGTGCGTGAGGCGCTCGTCCAGCTCGAACGGACGGGGCTGGTGACCCGCCAGGCGCACAAGGGATATCGCGTCGCGCCACCGCTGGGGCAGGACCAGCTCCTGGAGCTGTTCGAGGCGCGGGAGATGTTGGAGGGAACGGCGATCCGGCTGGCTGCACCGTCGGCTCCTGAGTTCCTGCCCGATCTGCGCCAGGCGCAGGAGCGACACCGACAAAGCGGCGAAGCGGTGATCGCGGCTCTGGATGCCGGAGTGAAGAACGTTGCGCTCGCCACCGAGTACTACGCGCGGGACCAGGAGTTCCACGACCTCATCATCTCCCGCAGCGGCAATCGGTATCTGCTGGACATCTCGCACAGCCTGGGAGCCCTCGTGCACCGGCTGCGCAGCACGGTGCATCGGGGCGTCACCGATGTCCGGGACGCCATCGTCGAGCACGAGGCGATCATCGAGGCGCTCGCCAGCGGAAATCCCGACGCGGCGACCGAGGCGATGCGCTCGCACGTGCAGAAGGTGCGCGAGCGCGCGCTGGGGGATGCCGGCGACGCGCAGGCGTGACGAGCGGGTTGGTCGACCCGTCGCCCTTCTCTCCGTCGGCCGCCTCCCGCACACTGAAGCGAGGAGGCCCCATGACCCAGCCCGTCTCGCCCTGGCAGATCCACGCGTTCGACCCCGCCCGCTACCTCGAGCTGCTCGGCGTGGAACCCGGCCCACCGAGCCTGGACCTGCTCGAACGGATCCACCACGCGCACGGACACGCCTTCTCCTTCACCAACATCGACGTGCTGCTGGGTCGCCACCCCGGCGTGGAGCCCGCCACCGTGGCCCGCCGGATGCTGCAGGAGGGCCTGGGCGGCTACTGCTACGAGCACGCCCAGCTGATGGCCGCGGTGCTCGAACAGCTCGGCTTCACGGTGCACAGGCGGCTGGGACGGGTCCACTCACACGCCAGCACCCGCACCCACATGTCCCTCGATGTGGAGCTCGAGGGTCGGCTGTGGTTCCTCGATCCCGGATTCGGCCTGTCGATCACCGGCCCGCTCGAGAGGGAGGACGGCGCGCAGCGCGAGGAATGGTTCGGCACCATGAGCCTGCACCGTCTGGAGACCGCCGACGGCAGCGCGGAGGCGTGGGAGCTGCGCCGCGGCGAGGACCTCCAGCACATCACCGACCTGTTCGAGGTGGTCCCGGCGGACGTCCCCGCCGCCCACCACATCACCTCGACCATGGTCGGAGGCGGCCCGATGCGCACGAACCTCATCTTCGGCCGGTACGTCGAGGGCGGGCACGTCATGATCACGCGCGATGCCCGCACCGTCCGCCGCGATGGCGAGCCGACCGAGCACGAGGAGATCACCCTCGGCCAGGCCTTCGAGGCGATCGCGGAGCTCGGGTACCCGCTGGACCGGGACACCGTGTGGGAGCTCGAACAGGTCCTCGACTCGACGGGCTGAGAGCCGAGGATCGTGCGCGCCCCTGTCTGCCAGGCTCCCGTACCGTGTCGCCCATGAACGACGCGCCACGGCACACCGACCCCGGTTCCTTGGCTGCAGGCACCGGCCTCGGGCGCGAGCTGACGCGCCTCGGCGAGCTGCGGAGCTCGAGCGGCGCGCGGTCACTGCGCGTGCTCTTCGCGGCGCTGATGGCGCTCGGGGTCCTCGCGCTTGGCGCGATGGCCGTGCTGGTGATCGTGGGACTGGTGCGCGCCGACCTCGCCGTGGTGATCACGGGTCTGGTCGTGGGGCTGGCTGGTGTCGTGATCGTCGGCCTCACCACGCCGGTCGCCTACGGGACGCTGCGGTCCTCGCTGGTGATCCACGAGAACGGGCTGGTGGCGCACCACGGCGTTCGCGGCCCGCGGGCGATCCCGTGGTCGGAGGTGGCGAGTCTGCAGCCGCCGCGGAACGACGGCAAGTACGCGGCCTTCTATGCCCGTCTGCACACCGGCTCGCTGGTCGGGGTCCCGCGGCTGAAGCTCACCCCTCGCAAGGATGGGCGCGGCGGCTGGGTCTCGCATCCGGACGTCGCCCTGGTGCTCGAGCACTTTGCGACGTGGTGCCGCAGGCACGGCCGCCCGGTCGCGATCAGGCCCCTGGACACCCCCGGACACTGAGCGCCGGGGGAGCGGTCCTCGCTCCCCGTTGTGCCCCGGGCCCGACATACGCTGGAAGGTGCACCACGACGGTGCGCTCGGACGAGGGGAGTGCGGTGCGATGACAGCGAGCACGGTGAAGAACACGGGCGGGATCGAATGACTCCCTCCCAGACGATCGCGGTGGTCGGGTCCATCAATGTGGACCTGAGCGCCCAGGTGCTCCGCCACCCTCGGCCGGGGGAGACCCTCCACGGCCGAGGCGGGCAGATGCTGCCCGGCGGTAAGGGTGCCAACCAGGCCGTCGCCGCCGCTCGCCGGGGCGGACGCGTGGAGATGATCGGCGCCGTCGGCACCGACGCCCAGGCCGCCGTGGGCCTGTCCGGCCTGCGCGCCGCGGGCGTCGGTCTCTCCGGAGTGCGCGAGGTCGAGGGGCCGACGGGCCTGGCGATCGTGACCGTCGCCGAGGACGGCGAGAACTCCATCGTGGTGATCGCCGGCGCCAACGACACCGTGGACGCCGCGCAGGTGCGCGGGGCGCGCGAGGTGCTCGAGCAGGCCGCGATCGTGGTGTGCCAGGGCGAGATCCCCCGCGACGGGATCGAGGCGCTGCCGAGCCTGGTGCGCGGACGGTTCCTCCACAACCCGGCGCCGGTCATGGAGCTGGATCCGGAGGTGTTGCGTGCCTCGGACCCACTGGTGGTCAACGAACACGAAGCCGCCCTGGTCCTCGCCCAGCTGAGCCCGGGCACGACCGCCCCGGAACAGCCCGAGCAGATCGCGACCGCCCTGCGCGAGGCGGGCATCGCTTCCGTGGTCCTCACCCTGGGCGCCGAGGGCTCACTGGTGGCCGACGCCGATGGGCCCCGCCGCATCCCTGCTGCACCCGTCACCGCCGTGGACACCACCGGCGCCGGGGACGCGTTCATCGGCGCGCTCGCCGTGGGTCTGGCCCGTGGGGAGAGTCTTCCGGACGCCGCACGCCTCGCCTCCCGCGTCGGGGCGTTCGCCGCGACCGGGCATGGCGCACAGCCCAGCTACCCCGGCAGCGACGATGAGCTGCCGGAGCTGGGCGAGGGCGCCGCATGAA
>JAKDUN010000311.1 GCA_030457675.1 Brachybacterium sp.
CGGTGGTCTCGGCATCGACGAGCTCCGCGTACGCCGCGACCGGTGCCGAACAGCCCGCCTCCAGGGTGCGCAGCAGCGCCCGCTCCGCGGCGATCGCGGCGCGGGTGGCAGGGTCGTCGACCGCGTCCAGGCGCTGCGCGAACCAGGGCTGCTCCGCGAGTGCGGCGGTGGTCGCCTCGACCGCGAGGGCGCCCTGGGCCGGGGCGGGGAGCATGGCGGTCACGGGCAGCAGCTCGCTGATCGCCGCGTCCCGTCCCACTCGGTGCAGCCCGGAGGCCGCGAGCACGACGGCGTCGAGATCCGCCTCCGGGCCGAGGGCCCGGTTCAGCCGGGTCTCGACGTTCCCGCGGATCCCCAGCACCTCGAGGTCGGGCCGGGCCCGCAGCAGCTGCGCGGCACGGCGCGGCGAGCCGGTGCCCACCTTCGCCCCGGCCGGCAGCTCGGCGAGGGTGAGGGAGTCGCGGGCGCACAGCGCGTCGCGCGGATCCTCCCGCACCGGATAGCAGGCCAGGGTGATCTCCTCCAGCGGCGCGGTGGGGAGGTCCTTGCAGGAGTGGACGACCACGTCGACCGTGCCCTCCAGCAGCGCCTGGCGCACGGCGGTGACGAACACGCCGGTGCCGCCGATCTGGGCGAGCGGGCTGAGGCGGTCGCGGTCGCCGTGGGTGCTCACGTGCACCAGCTCCACGGCGTGGTCGGTGCCGGCCACCAGCGCCTCGCCCACCTGCCCCGACTGGGTCAGGGCGAGGTCGGAGGCGCGGGTGCCGATCCGCAGGGAGGAGCCCGGGGCGGTCACGAGGACGCTCCGGCGGCGGCCGCGGCCCGCGCCCGGTCCACATCCGCCGCCGAATCCACGGCGCTGGTGGTGGGGCGGCAGAGGCGGCCCACGCAGCAGTTCACCCCGCACACATCCGGCGTCCCGCCGAAGTCGGTGACCACGCGGCGCGGGAACTGCGCATCCAGCCGCTCCTGGACCAGATCTGCCAGGGCGGCGATGAAGCGGGGGTCCTCGCCGGAGGTCGCGACGCGACGGAAGGCGAGCCCCTTCTCCTCGGCGGTCTCCTTCGCCTCGGTGTCCAGGTCCCAGATCACCTCGACGTGATCGGTGACGAAGCCGATCGGGACCACGACGACCGCGTCGGCGGTGTCATCGGCGGCCAGCTGCGCGATCACGTCGTTGACGTCGGGCTCGAGCCACGGGATGTGCGGAGCACCGGAGCGGGACTGGTAGACCAGCTGCCAGTCCGGCAGCTCGGGCGCATCGTCGTCCAGCTGCTCCATCACCCAGCGGCAGGCCGAGAGGTGCTGCTCGACGTACCAGCCGCCGGAGCCCTCGACGCGGGTCTCCTCGGGACCGGAGGCCTCGGCCATCGAGGTCGGCACGGAGTGGGTGGAGAACAGCACCGCGATCCGATCGGCGTCGTGGCCTTCCGCCACGAGACTCGCCAGAGCGCTTCCCACCCCGTCGACCACCGGCTCGAGGAACCCGGGGTGGTTGAAGTAGACGCGCACCTTGTCGATGCTGACCTCTCCGGCCAGACCGGTCTCCTCGAGCACCATCCCGAAGTCCTCGCGGTACTGACGGCAGGACGAATAGGAGGAGAAGGCACTGGTCACCAGCCCCAGAGCGTGACGATGGCCGTCCCCGTGCAGGGCGCGCACCGCGTCGTCGTTGTACGGCGCCCAGTTGCGGTTGCCGAAGTAGATCGGCAGGTCGATGCCGCGACCGGCGAGCTCTTGCTCGAGGGCGGCGATCATCGTCTCGTTCTGCGCGGTGATGGGGCTGCGGCCGCCGAGGGCGCGGTAGTGACCGGCGACCTCCTCGAGCCGTTCGTCGGGGATCCCGCGCCCCCGGGTGACGTTGCGCAGGAACGGGATTACGTCGTCCTGCCCGTCGGGGCCGCCGAAGGAGGCGAACAGGATCGCGTCGAAGGGCTTCGCCTCCCCGCGCCGGGTGTGGGTGGCGGACGCGGGGTCGACGGCGCGGGGGCTGGGCATCGACAGGGTGGAGTCAGTCATGGAGGGTCCTCGGTGGTGGGGTCCGGGCTCAGGCGAGCAGGTCGGCGACGTCCTCGAGGGAGTCCAGGCGCCGGCCGGTGTGGAAGGGGAGCTCGTCGCGCACGTGGAGGCGCGCATCGGAGTAGCGCAGGTGGCGCATCATGTCGACCAGGTCGTGCAGATCGTCTGCCTCGAAGGAGAGCAGCCACTCGTAGTCGCCGAGGGCGAAGGCGGCGACGGTGTTGGCGTTGACCTGCGGATACTCGCGGCCCAGCATCCCGTGCTCGCGCAGCATGCGGTTGCGCTCGTCGTCGGCCAGCAGGTACCAGTCGTAGCTGCGCACGAAGGGGTAGACGGTGATCCACTGCTTGCGCTCGAAGCCGGGCATCATGAAGGAGGGGGCGTGCCCCTTGGCGAACTCGGCCATGCGGTGCACGCCGATGCCCGCCCATTCGCGGTGCAGCCAGGTTCCGGCCACGGAGCGCTCGAACTCGCGCAGCGCGGTCTGCAGCGCCGCCGGATCGTCCGCGGCCAGCCACAGCATCAGATCGGCCTCGGCGCGGAAGCCGGAGACGTCGTAGAAGCCCAGGATCTCCACCTCGCCCTCGGACGCGGCCGCGATGAGCTGGGTGACCTCCTCCAGGGACTGCCGGATCTGCGCGGTGGTGAGCTCGCCGTCCTCGGTGAGGCCGGAGAGCCGACGGAAGACGGTGTAGCTGGTGTACCGGGTGGTCTTCGCGATCTCCTCGGCGGAGGGTGCGGCCGGGGCGGTCGAATCGGTCATGAAGGGGTTCCTTCCGAGTGGGAGTGGGCGTCGTCGGCGCGCACGATCGCGTCGATGCCGGTGCCGGCTCTCCAGGAGCCGACGAGTTCGAGGGAGGGCTGTTCGGCGAGCAGCCCGGTGAGTGCGTCCAGGGCGGCGCCGTGACCGGCCTGCGGCTGCCGCATGGCGCGGTCCCAGTCGATCACCTCCGCGGCCAGCAGCTGACGCCGATCCAGGGAGGTGCCCAGGATGGTCGAGGCGTCAGCCAGGGCGAGGTCGACGATCTCCTCGCGGCGGGGGAGCTGTTCTCCCGGGCGTCCGTAGGACAGCCGCACCAGGTGCGGGCTCCGCGCCCTGGGCAGGGCCTCGGTCAGCGCCTGCTGGACGTGCTCCCACTTGGCGCTCGCATGGGTCAGGGCCTTCGCCCTCAGTCCCGCGGTGCCGGGGGCGACCAGGGCGCCGGTGCCCGAGGGGTGGGCGTCCAGCGAGGGGGCGTCGAGCACCAGCGCGACCAGGCGCACGGCGGCCGACGGGGCCTGCGGGATCGCCCGGGCGATCGCGGGCGCCGCCTCGTGCAGCAGCTCACGGGCGGTGTCCGGAGGGCAGGCGAGGACCAGGTGGTCCGCCTCGAGACGCTCATCGCGAGCAGTGAGGACCTGCCACGTCTCGTCGCTCCGCTCGACGCCGACCACCTCGACGCCGGTGCGCAGGATCCCGCCCGCCGCGAGGATCCGCGCCTGCAGCGTCTCAGGCAGCACAGCCATGGTGGGGGCCAGGGAATGGACGAGCGTGCCCGCACTGCCCGCACTGCCCGCACTGCCCGCACTGCCGGCACTGCCGGTGCTGTTCGCGCGGCGTCCCCGCAACCGCTTCACCGCGACGGTGAGGGAGCCGTGCTCGGCCAGCCCTCGGCGCAGCGGCGGTGAGGCGGTCGCGAACTCGAGGGTCGCCGGATCCGCGG
>JAKDUN010000312.1 GCA_030457675.1 Brachybacterium sp.
GGGGGGGGGGCACGGGGGGGGAACGGGGGTATGGGGGCAGCAGAGCGGAAAGGGGCAGAGGACGGGCGTTCAGCCCTTGACGGCCCCGGCGGTGAGGCCCTTGATCATCTGCTTCTGCAGGATCAGGAACACGATGAGCATGGGGACAGCGGTCAGGACGGTGCCTGCCATCACCGGGCCCCAGTTGGTCAGCCCCTCGTTGTCCTGCAGCTGGGTGAGGCCGATCGGCAGGGGCGCGACCTTGTCGGTATCCGACATCAGGAACGGCCACAGGTACTGGTTCCACTCATTGACCACGGTGATCAGGGTGAAGGCGATCAGGGTGGGCCAGGACATCGGCAGCACCACCCGGAACAGGGACCGGAAGAAGCCGGTGCCGTCGAGCTCGGCGGCCTCCATGACCTCCTTCGGCAGCGAGAGGAAGTGGTTGCGCATCAGGAAGGTGCCGAAGGCGACCGCGGCCAGCGGCACGATGATGCCCTGGAAGGTGTTGCGCCATCCCCAGCTCGCCACCAGGGCGTAGTTCGAGATCACCGTGACCTGGTTGGGCACCATCAGCGAAGCGATCACCAGCAGGAACAGCAGATTCCGGCCGGGGAAGCGCAGGAACGCGAGGCCGTAGGCGCACATCACACCGAGCGCCACCTGCACCACGGTGAGGATCGTGGTGATGATGATCGAGTTGCGCAGGTAGCGGTCGAAGCGCACCTCGGAGAGCACGTAGGAGTAGTTCTCCGGCGCGAAGGGGTTCGGGAGCCAGGTGATGGGGTCGGAGTAGATGTCGCCGTGGGTCTTCAGCGAGGTGATCACGATGAAGTACAGCGGCACGAAGAACAGCAGCACAGCGCCCGTCATCCCCAGGTAGCCGAGCAGCTTGCCGCCCTTCCCACCCTCGTAGGCGAGGTGCCGGGAGGCGGCGCGCTTCTTCTGCGCGGGGGTCAGCGCGGGGGCGTGGTCCGAGCCGGCCCCGGGGACGGGAGGCAGCACGGCCTGGGTGTCGTCGGTCATGGTCATGGGAGCCTCCCTCCTAGTCCTGTGTGTCCTGGAGCTTCACCTGGACCAGCGTGATCACCAGGATCACGAGGAACATGATGGTGGCGACCGCGGCGCCGTAGCCTGCGCGGTTGTTCACGAAGGTCTCCTGGTACACCTGGTAGATGAGCGTCGAGGTGCCGGTGCCGAAGGGCCCGCCCTGGGTCATCACCTGGATGATGTCGAAGACGGTGAACGAGTTCAGCAGCACCGTGACGGACAGGAAGAAGGTGGTGCCCTTGAGCTGCGGGAGGATCACCCTCCAGAACTTCCGCCAGGCGGAGGTGCCGTCGATCTCGGCCGCCTCGTCGAGGTCCTTGCGCCGTCCCTGCAGAGCCGCCAGGTAGATCACGAAGGTGTAGCCGAGGTTCTTCCACACATAGGTGGTGGTGATCATGAACAGCGCCCAGCCGGAGTGCTGGTAGAAGTGCGGAGTGTTCAGACCCACCATGTCGAGCACGGCCTGGATCAGCCCGTAGCCGGGGTCGAAGACGAACTGGAAGGCGACGCCGATCGCCGCGCCGGCGATCACGTAGGGCGCGAACACCATGGTGCGCACCAGGCCGCGGCCGCGCAGCTTCTGGTCCAGGAGCATCGCCAGTGCGAGTCCGATCGCCATCGAGCCGACCACCGCCACGACCGTGAAGATCGCCGTGTTGCGCGCGATCTGCCAGCTGGTGTCATCGGTGAACCACTCGATGTAGTTGTCGAGGCCGATGAACGTCATCGTCGGGGACGAGATGTTCCAGTTGAACAGCGAGATGCGGAAGTTGTCGATCAGCGGGCGGTAGGTGAACAGCGCCAGCAGGATCATGTTCGGCAGGATCAGGGCCGCCGCCAGCGCGATGTGTCGCCAGTTGAGCGAGCGGGATCGTCTGATCGGCTCCTCAGCGGAGGCCGACTTCTGGAGACCGGGGATGGCAGGGGACGTCACGACGGTCACAGTACGCGCGGCCGTCGGCTCCCGAGAGGTGAACGCAGAATCTGACATCTCTCCGTGACCACCCGCTGGCGAGAATGTCGAGAGCGCCGCAGACAGCAGCAGAGGTGCAGGTCAGCGGGCTGCGGCGGGATCCTGGGGGCACCGAGGGGAATGTCGGGGACGCCGGGCCGGGGGTGCCGGCCACCGCGTCGTCCACGACGGCGTCACCTGTTGTTCGCCCGCCCGTCCGCAGCTCGTCGCCGAACGGCGATCGAGCCGTGACCCGCGGTGTGAACGGGGTCTCCAGACGGTGTGAACGGGGACTCCGGATGATGCGAACGGGGCCTCTGCCGGTCAGGCGCCCGGCGGGGTCCCGGTGAGGGCATCGACCGCGCGGATCAGGCCCAGATGGCTGAAGGCCTGCGGGAAGTTGCCGGCCATCCGGCCCTTGCTGCCGTCGTACTCCTCCGCCAGCAGGTCCAGGTCGTTCCCGCAGGCGAGCAGCTGGTCCATCAGGGCCTCGGCGTCCTGGCGGCGACCGGAGGCGGCGTACTGCTCGACCAGCCAGAAGCAGCACACCAGGAACGGGTGCTCGTCACCGGGCAGGCCGTCCTGGCCCTGGGTGCGGTAGCGAAGGATCAGTCCGTCCTGGGTGCTCAGGTCCCCTTCGATGCGGGCGACGGTGGCGAGCATGTGCGGGTCGTCAGCCGGCAGGAACCCGGTGTGCGGGACCTGCAGCAGGGAGGCATCGACCTCGGTGGAACCGTAGGTCTGGGTGAAGGCGCCGTCGGCCCCGACACCCCGCTCCATGACCTCCTCGCGCATCTGGTCGCGCAGCCGCTCCCAGCGGGAGACCTCCTCCGCGGAGGCGGGCAGCTCGTGCTCGCGGACGGCCCGGACCGCGCGGTCGAAGGTCGCCCACACCATCACCCGGCCGTGGGTGAAGTAGGCGGGTTCGCCGCGCATCTCCCAGATGCCCTGGTCGGGGTCGTCGATGTGGTCCTCGGTGTAGCGGATCAGAGCCTTCTGCAACGGCCAGGACCATGTCGTCTCCTCGAGGCCGGCGTCGCGCATCGCCGCCAGGGCGATCATCACCTCGCCCACCACGTCGGCCTGGTACTGGCCGGCCGCACCGTTGCCGACCCGCACCGGCACCGAGTCCTCGTAGCCGGGCAGGTGCTCGAGCTCCCGTTCGGTCAGGTTCCGGTCACCGGTGATGGAGTACATGATCTGCAGGCGCTCCGGGTCGCCGGCGATCGCGCGCAGCAGCCACTGCCGCCAGGACTCGGCGGCATCCACGTGGCCGTGGGAGAGCAGCGCCTCCAGGGAGAGCGCGGCATCGCGCAGCCAGCAGAAGCGGTAGTCCCAATTGCGCACCCCGCCGAAGTCCTCGGGAAGGCTGGTGGTGGGAGCGGCGACGATCCCGCCGGTGCGGCGATGGGTCAGAGCCTTCAGCACCAGCAGCGAACGGGTCACGGGCTCGGCGTACTCCGCCTCGACCCGCACCTGGCCCAGCCACTGGGACCATTCGGTGACGGTGGAGGCGAGCGCGACCTCGACGTCCGGCGGCGCCGGCACCGACTGCCAGGACGGGAACCAGGTCAGCACCCAGGACGCGCTCTCGCCGGCGGTCACGGGGTGGCGGCCCTGATGGGAGCGACCCGCGGGGGTCAGCGCCGGACCGTGCAGGGCGATCCCGTCCCCGCCGGCGACCGCGATCAGCGCCTGGTCCCCGGCGACGTCCTCGCCGCGGCGCACCCACGGCAC
>JAKDUN010000313.1 GCA_030457675.1 Brachybacterium sp.
GTGCGGCGGCGCACGCAGGGCGCCCAGCTGCTCGCACTGGTGCCGCTGCGGGCCCTCGCGGCGCTGCGTTGGATCACGTGGCTGATGCTCGCCTCCACGCTCGGTGCGGGACTCACCGACCTTCCCTGGCTGGTGGCCTTCGAGAGGTGGCTGGTGATCCCCCTGGCCGTGGTGATGCTGCTGCCACCGGGGCGGATGGCCCTGGCTGCGCTGCTGGCGCGCCTGCTGCTTCGCGGGGTGCGACCGGGCGTCCATCCGCGCGGCGGCCGCGTCCACCTGCGGCTGTGGCTGGCCGAGAAGATCCAGGAGGAGCTCGGGGCGACGAACCTCGCCGGCGCCGCCTGGTTCCCGCTCTATGCCCGCCTGCTCGGGGCGCGCCTGGGCAAGGACGTGGACCTGCACACTCTGCCCCCGGTCACCGGGATGCTGCAGATCGGAGGCGGTGCCTCGATCGAGCCGGAGGTGGACCTGGCCGGCTATTGGATCGACGGGGACCGGCTGCGGATCGGAGCGATCCGGATCGGCAAACGGGCGCGGATCGGTGCCCGCAGCCTGCTCGGTCCCGGTGCCACGATCGGTCGGGAGGCAGAGGTCGGGCCCGGCTCCGCAGTGCTCGGTACGGTGCCGGCCGGGGAGTTCTGGTCCGGCTCCCCCGCCGAGCACCAGGCGACGGCCCGCGGGCCGTGGTCCGACGACGCCCCACCGCGCCGGCCGCTGTGGCTGCTGGCCTTCGCTGCGCTCTCGCTGGTGATCGCCGCGCTGCCCGTGGTGGCGATGCTGAGCGGTGCGGCGGTGCTGCTGCCGGCGGTGCACGGCACCGGCACCTTCTCCGCGGCGGTGCGGTCGGCGCTGCCCTGGCTGCCGCTCGCGGCCCTGGCGGGCTTCGGTGCACTCATGCTGCTGGTGGTCGTGCTGACGCGTGTGCTGGCCCTCGCGATCCGGCCCGGCCACCATCCGGTCCGCTCCGCGGCCGGGCTGTCGATCTGGGCCACGCTGCGCCTGCTGGACGAGGCACGCACCTGGCTGTTCCCGATCTATGCCGGAGCGCTCACGCCGCTCTGGCTGCGCCTGCTGGGAGCGAAGGTCGGCAAGGGTGCGGAGATCTCCACCGTGCTGCTGATCCCCAGCCTGGTGCAGGTGGGCGGGCACGCCTTCCTGGCCGACGACACCCTGGTGGGTGCCTACGAGCTGGGCGGCGGCTGGATCCGGGTGGAGCGCGTCAAGGTGGGCAGGCGCGCCTTCATCGGCAACTCCGGGATACTCGCCGCCGGCCGCAAGGTCCCCAAGCAGTCACTGGTCGCGGTGCTCTCGGCCGCGCCGCGACGCAAGCGGGCGAAGGCGGGCACCTCGTGGCTCGGCAGTCCGCCGCGGAAGCTGCGACGCACCCAGGACGAGCACGACTCGTCCCTCACCTTCGATCCGCCGCGCGCGCTGCTGGTGCAGCGCGGACTGGTCGAGACCGGGCGGATCGTGCCCCTGGTGCTGGCGCTGCTGCTCCCGGTCGCGGTGGGCGTGGCTCTGTTCGCGCTGTTGGTGCAGGGCGCCTGGGGCGTGGTCGCCGCGCTGGTCCTCGGCGGGCCGGTGCTGCTGGTGGCCGGGATGCTCGCCGCCGGGATCACTGTGATCGCCAAATGGGCGATCATCGGCAGGCATCGGCCGGGCGAGCACGCCCTGTTCACGCCCTATGTGTGGCGCTCCGAGCTGGCCGACACCTTCACCGAGGTGCTCGCCGCCCCCTGGTTCGCCAACGTCACCTCCGGCACGCCGGCGCTGAACCTCTGGCTGCGTCTGCTGGGCGCGAAGATCGGACCGGGCGTGTGGTTGGACCCGTACTGGCTGCCAGAGACGGATCTGGTCACCCTCGACGCCGGCGCCACCGTCAACCGCGGCTGCGTGGTCCAGACCCACCTGTTCCAGGACCGCGTGCTGAGCATGGACACCGTGACCCTGGGTGAGGGTGCGACCCTGGGACCCGGCGGCGTGATCCTGCCGGCCGCGTCGATCGATCGGCACGCGACCGTCGGCCCCGTCTCCTTGGTGATGCGCGGCGAGCGGGTCCCCTCCGGCACCCGTTGGACGGGCAATCCCATCGGTCCCTGGGACGAAGAGGAGGGCGAGGCATGAGCATCCCCGTGTGTCGACGATCTGCGAGGAACGAGCGGGAGGCGAGGGAGGCATGAGCAAGTCCGCAGCACTGCACGCGGGCAGCGATCCGTACGTCCCCCGACACGGGGACCCGAACGTCGAGGTGCTCCACTACGACCTCACGCTCGCCTACAAGGTCGAGGGCAATCGACTGGACGGGGATGCGATCCTCACCTGCCGCGTCCTGGCAGAGACGGACGGCCTCCACCTGGATCTTCATGGCCTGCACCCGCAGAAGGTGTTCCTCGACGGCCGCGCGCATCGCTTCACCCACCTGCGCGGTCGCCTCTCGGTGAAGCGTCCCCTGACCGCCGGGACTGAGCTCACGGTGCGCGTGAAGTACTCCGGCAAGCCGCGCCCGATCTCCACGCGGACCCTGGGCTCGGCCGGGTGGGAGGAGCTGGAGGACGGGGTGATCGTCGCCGCGCAGCCGCACGGCGCTCCCACCTGGTTCCCCTGCAACGATCGCCCTGACAACAAGGCGACCTACACGCTCCGGTTCTCGGCGCCGCCGGACTATACCGTCGCAGTCTCCGGGGAGCTGCAGGGCACCAGCCGCAAGGGCAATGCTGTGACCTGGTCCTATGAGCAGGCGGTGCCGATGCCGACCTACCTCGCCACCGTCCAGATCGGGCGGTACCGCCGCCTCGAGCACGCTGGTGGCCCGGTGCCGGTGCGCACCATCGCCCCGCCGACGTTCAGTGCGGAGGACCTCGAGAGCTCCTTCGGCGCGCAGACCGCGATGCTCACCTTCTTCGCCGGCCTGTTCGGGGACTACCCCTTCGCCTCCTACACCGCGGTGATCACCGAGGACGAGCTGGAGATCCCGCTGGAGTCCCAGGGGCTGTCCACCTTCGGCAGCAATTTCGTGGACACCGACTGGGAGAGCATGCGGCTGATCGCCCATGAGCTGTCCCACCAGTGGTTCGGCAACTCGGTCACGCTCCAACGCTGGCAGGACATCTGGCTCCACGAGGGCTTCGCCTGCTACTGCGAGTGGCTGTGGGCAGAGGAGTCCGGGATCTCGACCGTCCAGGCGGAGGTGGAGAAGCACCACGAGCTGCTGGCCGGGCTTCCCCAGGATGATCTGCAGCTCGCCGATCCGGGTCCGGAGCTGATGTTCGATGACCGCGTCTACAAGCGCGGGGCGCTGGCCGTGCACGCCCTGCGGCTGCACTGCGGGGACGAACGCTTCTTCGCGCTCGTCTCCGGCTGGCTCACGCAGCACCGCGCCGGCAACGTGAGCACCGAGATGTTCCTCGAGCACGTCGGCCGCGAAGCCGGCGAGGAGGCCGTCGCGCTGCTGTCGCCGTGGCTGTTCGAGACCGAGCTGCCGTCATGCCCGGGGCCCGCCAGCGACTGAGGCGGGAGCGGAGGGCGGCCTCCGGCCCCTCCAGAGGCGGGCCAGCGCCGCGACGTGCCCGGACGGTGCCGAGAGGTCCACGACGTCGAAGTCCGTGCTGCGCAGTGCGTTCATCGGGGTCTCGAGACCGGTGCCGAGCGCCTTGAGCACCGCCTCCTTGCGGGCCCAGAGCGCGGCGCGCCCGCGCGGGCCGCTCCGCACCGCCGCAGACCG
>JAKDUN010000314.1 GCA_030457675.1 Brachybacterium sp.
GCTACGGCACCGCCCCGGCCGAGGTGCTGCGCGAGGAACTGCGCGGACCGCTCGGTGCTGCCCTCACCCAGGAGACGGACGAGGCGATGGGGCCCGACGGGCCCGCCCTGCGCGCCGTGATCCGGCGCCTGTTCCTCCACCCCCGCTCCGAGGAGCTGGTCGCCGTCGAATCTCGTGCCCGAGCCTTCCCCGCGGCGCTGGCGAAGTTCATCCGCTGGCGGGACCTGGTGTGCCGCGGCCCCTTCTGCAACGCCCCGATCCGGCAGACCGATCACATCGCTCTCCACGCGGCGGGCGGCCACACCTGTCTCGACAACGGGCAAGGACTCTGCGCGCTCTGCAATGACAAGGAGCAGCAGCTCCACAGCGTGCAGCGCGTGGGCGATTCCGCCACGGATGGTCACGTCGTGGAGTGGACCAGCCGCACCGGCACCCGCCGCACCACCCGGGCGCGCTCCCTCGTCACCCCGAAGAGGTCGCCGCACGCAGAGCCGCCGGCTCGCTCGCCCCGCAGGAGGTCCGCTCGCCGCAGGCGGCGCCGGCCGCCCTCGTCACGAGGGCCCGAGGTCCCGGCCTCCTGAGATCTCCCGCCTCCTGACCTCTCAGATCACGGCAGGTCGAACTGCCGCCAGTTCTCCCCGTCCCAGGCCGTCACGCCCTCCTTCCTGCTCAGGCCGTACAGCACGCTCTCGTCCGGTGACCAGCAGAGTCGGTCCAGTGGGAGGAACTCCGGGCGCGTCTCCTCCTCCGTGCTGCGATCCCAGATCAGCAGTTCGTCGTCGCGGCTGAGGAGCGCGACCTTGCTGCCAGTGCCCACGGCGAGTTCAGCGAACCAGGTGTTGTCCGTGACGGGGCGCTCGCTCATCGAACCGTCCGCACCGATCACCACCAGCGCCGAGGGCTCGTCGGTGACCGCCAACAGTGCACCGTCACCGCTGTAGCCGATGTCGTAGACGTGTCCCTCGACGGCGTCGAGCACGGTGCGGCGGTCGCCGGTGGCGGGGTCCCAGAGCTCCGGGGGATTGACGCTGTCGCCCTCCGAGGAGCTGGAGGCGCCGCCCACGGCGAGCACGGCGCCGTCCGGGGAGTAGGCCACGTAGCGGTCGGAGTGCTCGCCGGGTTCGAGGATGTGCCCGGCAGAGCACTGCTGCCCGGGCAGGTCCCACAGTCGGACCGTCCCGTCGGTGCTGGTCGATGCCAGCTGCGTCCCGTCAGGGCTGTACTCCACATCCATGATGTTCGCGATCCGGTGCTCGGGCAGCTCGTGGCCGAGGAGGTTCCACGCGAGCTCTCCCTCGACGTCGGCGATCGCGATGTGCCGCGACTGGCCGATCGCCAGATGAGTCCCGTCGGGGTGCCAGGCGATCGGACCCCACGCCGAGACGGTCAGGCGCCGGACCACCTCGCCGCTGGCGGTGTCCCAGAGGATCACCCCGAAGTCGTCGGCCAGATCCAGGGCGTAGCGGTCGAAGGTCTCGCAGGCGGCGAGCAGCGTGCCGTCCGGGGAGACGGCGAATCCGGAGTCGGAGAACCTCCTGTCGGCCGACGGCTCTATCGGGCCGGGGTAGATCCCGGGCGGGGTGTTCTCGAGCGCCTCCTCGGGGATCTCCTCGGATCCGGGCAGGCACGATCCCGGGTCATGGCGTCGCAGGAACGGGATGCCCGCATCGCACCCAGGGAGCAGCAGCGCCGCGGGCAGAGCGGCGGCGCCGAGCAGCCAGCGGCGGCGGGGCAGGCCCGCTGCACGCTCCCGGCCCTGATCAGCAGGCTTGCCGATGATTTCCACGATGCTCTCTCCCCCTCCAGTGACTCTCCGGTCGCGGTGCCCTCGCGGGACCGCCCACGGCCACGCTAGGGCGCAAGGAGCAGGAGCGACATGGGGAGAACTCCCCTCCGCGCGGGCCGGGGCGGCAACAGGCTCGGCCGGGACGGGGTCAGTCCCGGGCGGCGGCCCTCGCCGCGCCGGGCAGCACCGCCGCGATCCGGTCCAGGATCTCCGGGGTGTGCGCCGTGGAGACGAACCAGGCTTCGAAGGCCGACGGCGGCAGGTAGACCCCTCCCTCGAGCATCGCGTGGAAGAACCGCGTGAACGCCGCGGTGTCCTGCGCCTTCGCCTCCTCATAGCTGCGCACGGTCTCGTCCCGGAAGAACACCGAGAACAGGGTGCCGGCGGTCTGGATGACGTGCGGCACCCCGGCGGTGGTCAGCGCGTCGGCGACCAGCTGCTGGAGCGTGCGGGAGGCGCTGCCGAGCGTCTCGTACGCCGCCTCGTCGAGCCCGGCGAAGGTCGCCAGGCCCGCGGCGGTCGCCAGCGGGTTCCCCGAGAGGGTGCCCGCCTGGTAGACGGGACCGGCCGGGGCGAGCAGGCCCATCAGGTCCTTCCGTCCGCCGAAGGCCCCCACCGGCAGGCCGCCGCCGATCACCTTGCCGAAGGTCATGAGGTCCGGGGCCCAGCTGCCGTCGGCGCCGTCGATCCCGTAGTGGCCCTCCCGGCTCGCGCGGAACCCGGTGAGCACCTCGTCGCTGATCAGCAGGGCGCCCGCCGCGTGCGCGGTCTCGGACAGGAAGCGGTTGAAGCCGATCCCGTCCTCCTCGAGCGGGGGCACCACGCCCATGTTCGCGGGCGCGGCCTCGGTGATGATCGCGGCGATCTCCGCGCCGCGCTCGGCGAACAGCGCGGTCACCGCTGCCCGGTCGCCGTAGGGCAGCACCACGGTGTCCCGGGCGGTGGCCGCGGTGACGCCCGCGGAGCCCGGCATAGCGAAGGTGGCGACGCCGCTGCCGGCCTCGGCCAGCAGCGCATCGACGTGCCCGTGATAGCAGCCGGCGAACTTCACGACCACGTCGCGGCCGGTCGCGGCGCGGGCCACGCGCAGCGCGCTCATCGTCGCCTCGGTGCCGGAGTTGACCAGGCGCAGCTGCTCGACGGGACGGATCCGCCGCACGACCTCCTCGGCGAGGCCCACCTCGCCGGGCTGCGGGGCGCCGAAGGACAACCCGCGACCGGCGGCCTCGCGCACCGCCTCGACCACGGCGTCGTTCGCGTGGCCGAGGATCATCGGACCCCAGGAGCCCACGAGGTCCACGTACTCGGTGCCGTCGGCGTCGTGCAGCAGGGCCCCCTTCGCGTCGGTGACGAAGGGCGGGGTGCCGCCCACCGAGCCGAAGGCCCGCACCGGCGAGTTCACGCCGGAGGGGATCACCTGCTGGGCGCGGGAGAAGAGCTCGGTGGAGTGGGGCTGGGAGGTCGCGGAGGTCATCGGGGTCTCCTGGAGGTCGTCGTGGCGGATGCGGTGAGGTGGTGCGGGGTCAGAGGAATTCACGCAGGTGATCGGGCAGGCCGCCCTGGTACCAGCCGGCGACCTCGCTCGCGAAGTAGGTCAGCACCGTCGAGGCGCCGGCCCGACGGAAGGCGAGCAGGGACTCCAGCACGGTGCGGTCGCGGTCGATCCAGCCGTTCGCGGAGGCCGCCTCGATCATCGCGTACTCACCGGAGACCTGGTAGGCGCCGACGGGGACCGGGGACGCCTCCGCGACGTCGCGCAGCACGTCCAGGTAGGGCAGCCCGGGCTTGACCATCACCAGGTCCGCGCCCTCGGCGACGTCCAGTGCGAGTTCCCGCAGGGCCTCGCGGCCGTTGGCCGGATCCTGCTGGTAGCTGCGGCGATCGCCCTGCAGCGAGGAGTCCACCGCCTCGC
>JAKDUN010000016.1 GCA_030457675.1 Brachybacterium sp.
CCGCTGCCGCTGGTCGGCGTGCGCGTGCTGGATCTGACCCGGGTGATCGCCGGGCCCACCTGCACCCAGCTGCTCGCCTGCCTGGGCGCCGACGTGCTGCGCATCGACCCGCCCCACCGGCCCGAGATCCTCGACCAGCATCTCTCCACCGGAATGGGCAAGCGCTCGACGGTGCTGGACCTGCGGCGACGTGAGGACGCGGACCGGATGCGCGCCCTGGCCGGGCAGGCGGACGTGATCCTGGACGGCTACCGTCCCGGGGCCCTCGAACGCCTCGGATTCGGGATCACGGACCTCGAGCAGCTCGCTCCACAGGCAGTGATCGTCTCGCTCTCCGCCTGGGGCGAGCACGGCCGGTGGGGGCGGCGCGCAGGCTTCGACTCGATCGTGCAGGCCGCCACGGGGATCGCGGTGCGCTGCGGCACCGAGGAGCGCCCCGGTGCGCTCCCGGTGCAGGCCCTCGATCACGCCACCGGCCACCTCCTGGCCGCGCACGTCCTCGAAGCGCTCGCCCGCGGCCGTGCGGTCACGGTGCGGGCGAACCTGCTCGGGGCGGCACGAACCTTGCTGGATCTGCCGGCGCCGACGGCGGAGCTGGCGGTACTCGAGGTGCCGCGACGTCGTGTCTCGTCCGAGGCCGGGGTGCTCGAGGCCGTCCCGCCGCCGCTCACCCTGGACGGCCGCACCCTGGCGCAGGACGTCGGGCAGTACGGTGCGGGGCGCGCGGAGTGGATAGCCTGACCAGCTGGGGGGTCCAGCCCGACGCGCGGGCACCAGCCCACGGCTGAGCCCGACGCGCGGGTCGGTTCCTCCGATCTCCTTCACCCATGGGCGGTATCGGGGGAACGGGCGAGGTGAGCTGGGGTGTCGTCGTCCGTTGCCCCGGCTGCCGACAGCCCGCTCAGTTCAGCTGAGCAGCTCCTTCAGGTCCTCCGCCGTCACCGCGGAGCGGAATGCCTCGCCGCCGTCGGTGAGGGCGTCGAACAGCTCGGCCTTGCGGCGCTGCAGGGCGAGCACCTTCTCTTCGATGGTGTCCTCGGCGATCATCCGGTACACCATCACCTGGCGCTCCTGGCCGATGCGGTGGGCGCGGTCCACGGCCTGGTTCTCCGCAGCCGGGTTCCACCACGGGTCCAGCAGGAACACGTAGTCCGCCTCGGTGAGGGTGAGGCCGAAGCCGCCGGCCTTCAATGAGATCAGGAACACCGGGGCATCGCCCTCGCGGAAGCCGGTCACCGCCGCATCGCGGTCCCGGGTGGAGCCGTCCAGGTGCGAGTAGCGCACCTCGCGCCGATCCAGCTCGGTCGCGACCCGGTCGAGATAGGAGGTGAACTGGCTGAACAGCAGCACCCGGTGCCCGTCGCCGATCACCTCCTCCAGCCGGTCGAACAGCGCCTCGAGCTTGGAGCTGGGCACGTCGGCGTACTCCTCGGCGTCGACCAGCGAGGGGTCCAGGGCCAGCATCCGCAGCAGGGTCAGGGAGCGGAACACGATGAAGCGGCTGCGGTCCAGGTCCGTGTCGATGAGCCCCAGCACCTTCTTCCGCTCCCGCTGCAGCACCGAGTCGTAGACCGCGCGATGCTCCGGCGAGAGGGTCACGGTGAGCACCTGCTCGTGCTTCTCCGGCAGCTCGCTCGCGACCAGCTCCTTGGTGCGGCGCAGCAGGAAGGGCCGCACCCGGCGGCGCAGCAGCTCCATCCGCCCGGGATGATCACCGGTCTCGATCGGCAGGGTGTATCGCTTGCGGAACCCGAGCGCGGTGCCCAGCAGGCCCGGGGCGACCAGGTCGAAGATCGCCCACAGGTCATCGAGCGAGTTCTCCATCGGGGTGCCGGTGATCGCCAGGCGGAAATCCGCGCGCACGCCCTTGGCGGCCCGGTGGGTGCGGGAGCGGCGGTTCTTCACGAACTGGGCCTCGTCGAGCACGAAGCCCTGGAAGCGGGCTCCTGCGAACTCCTCCTCGTCGATCCGCAGCACCGAGTAGCTGGTGACCACCACGTCGGCCCCGAGCGTCGCGGCGGGCAGATCCGTGCCGCGGGAGGCGGCGGTGCGGTCCAGCACCCGCACGTCCAGCCCCGGGGTGAAGCGTTCGGCCTCGCGCCGCCACACCGGCAGCACCGAGGCGGGCGCGACCACCAGGAACGGCGGTGCCTGCGGAGACTGCTCGCGGGCGTGGGCGATCAGGGCGAGGGTCTGGACCGTCTTGCCCAGGCCCATGTCGTCTGCCAGCACCCCTCCGAGCCGGTGCGCGAACAGGAACGACAGCCAGGAGAAGCCTTCGAGCTGGTAGGGCCGCAGCTCCGCGTGCAGAGAGCTGGGCAGCGGTGGTGGCGGGGTCTGCTCCAGCTCGTGCAGGGACAGCGCGGTGCGGCTCCACTCCTGTGACGCGACCGTTTCGTCGGCGGCTTCCTGCAGGTCGTCCCACATGTCCACCTGGAAGCGGGAGATCTGCTGCTGCTCGGGCTCCCACTCCGCGAGCGCCTCGCCCTCGCGGATCAGCTCCCGCAGCGCATCGAAGGCCGGATGGTCCAGCGAGAAGTAGGTGCGGTCCGGCATCAGCAGTGTCGAACGCCCTCGGGCGAGCGCCACGAACAGGCTGGGGAACGGGATCTGCCGGCCCTCGATGGTGATCTCGAACCCGAGGTCGAACCAGTCGTTCTTCCCCGGCGAGGCCTGCTGGGTGATGCGCACCCGCGGATCGCCGTCCAGCTCCCGGTAGGCGTGGCGGGTGCCGGTCACCTCCACTTCGACATGATCCAGTGCGGCGAGATCGTCGAGCACGTGCTCGGTGAAGCGGGCGGTGTCGGTGCCGCTGAGCAGCTCGGGCGTATCGGTGGGGGACAGCGGCCACAGGCTCATCGCCTCGGCGATCACGGCCTCCTCATGGGCGAAGTCGCGGTGGGCGCCGTGGCGCTGATCCATCAGCAGCTGCCGGTCCGGCTCGTGGTAGCGCCAGGACCAGCGCAGCGAGAGCCGGTCCCCGGAGGCGTAGCCGGCGCTCAGGTGCAGGGTGGGCCGGCGCGCCGCGGGCAGCTCGACACTTCCGTCGTCGCTGGTGATCGACGTCAATGCGCGCAGCTGTGGATAGGCGACCTCGAGGAACGCCTCGCGATCCGCGGCCGGGACCACCAGTGGTTGCCGACGGTGCAGCAGGGACCGCAGCGCTCGCGGCACGGAGGCACCGAGCGGGGCGAGGCGGGCCAGGAGCTGCTCCTCGGCGAGCTCCTCGACGTCCAGCACCCCGGAGGCGCCCAGCACTCGTCCCTGCTCCGTCGGCTGCCCGCCGATGCTGATGCGCGGGGTGACCTGCAGGTCCTGGGAGGGGGCGCGGGACTGCAGGTCCAGGCCCACCTCGCCGCCGCCCACCAGCTCGATCGCGGCGAGTCCGGCGCCGGGCAGGAATTCCACCCCGGCGGCTCGGGCGTGCTGAAGGGACTGCCACAGCAGCGGTGAGGTGATCGAGTTCAGCCAGAGGTGCTCGATCGCCCCACTGGAGTAGGAGCGCTCGACCGACGCGGCGGCGAAGAGACGGGTCAGCGCCTCGCCATGGGTTGCGTCATAGTCCCGGCTGGCCAGGCGAAATTCGAAGGTGCGCCAGGACAGATCGCCCTTGACCCAGGCGCCCTTGCGGCCCCGGGTCAGCGGCCGCATCCCCAGCCACAGCTCCGCCCCGGCGTGCAGGTGCGCGGCGGTCGCGGTCTCGCGGTGATGGCGGGAGGTGCCGGTACCGGAGGTGCCTGCCTCGAGATCGAAGCGCAGCGCGAGCGGACGCGGCGCAGCCGAGGCGGCGCCGGAGGCGCCGGTGGTGACGGTGGAGTTCAACAGCGGTCGCAGCACGCTGCGCCATTCGGCCGGCGGGCTCTCCTGCATCGCCTGGGTGCCCAGATCGTTGACCCGGTACAGGGTCGCCGCGACGTGCACGCAGGATTCGCCGACGCTGCAGTCGCAGCCCGAACGGCGCGGACGCCACAGTCCGCCGGGGCCCGGGGCGTGGAAGCGGCGGGAGACGGAATCGTCCTCGTACTCGGCCAGCTCCACCTCGGCGCGGTGGACGGCGCCGTCTTCGTCAGCGACTGCCGCTGATATGACCGAGGTGGCCGGGTCCCAGGTGACCTCGCTGACCCGGCCCGCCCGGGCGGCGCCGAGGCCGCGGCTCGCGGTGCGATCGCCGACGTGATGGCTGATCGCGGAGGGCAGCAGTCGGGGGATCAGGACGGGATCGGGCATCCCTCCAAGTTAACCCTCGCCCCCGTCCCCTGACGAGGGGCATGCCCCGAGATCACGCCGTCAGCGGGTAGTCTCACAGCGGACACCGGTGCGGACCCCGCCTGCAGCACAGCTGCGCGGCAGTGTCCCCGTCGGCCCCCAGACATCCATTCTCGTGAGGAGAACCCTGTGGCACGACTCTTCGGCACCGACGGAGTGCGCGGACGCGCGAACGGCGACATCACCGCGGAGCTCGCGGTCGAGCTGAGCGTGGGCGCGGCCCACGTGCTCGGCACCCTGGGGGCCTTCGGCGGCACCCGGCCCCGCGCCATCGTCGCCCGGGACACCCGCCCCTCCGGCGACTTCCTCTCCGCCGCCGTGAGCGCGGGGCTCGCCGCCGCCGGGGTCGATGTGCTCGACGCCGAGGTGCTGCCCACCCCGGGCCTGGCCTATCTGGTGCAGTCCACCGGCGCGGACCTCGGCGTGATGATCTCCGCCTCCCACAACCCCGCCCCGGACAACGGCATCAAGTTCTTCGCCCGCGGCGGCACGAAACTGCCCGACGAGGTCGAGGACGCGATCGAGGCCCGCCTCGGCGAGGAGTGGGACCGTCCCCAGGGCACCGACGTGGGTACGATCCGCCGATACGACGGTGCGGTCGATGCGTACGTCGAGCATCTCGTCTCCACCGTGGACCGCTCGCTCGAGGGCCTCACCGTGGTCGCCGACTGCGCCCACGGCGCCGCGTCCATCACCGGGCCCGAGGCGCTGCGTCGCGCCGGCGCGACAGTGCACGTGATCGGTGACGGCGGCGGCCTGATCAACGACGGCGTGGGATCCACCCACCTCGGGCCGCTGAAGGCCGCCGTGCTCGAGCACGGCGCGGACCTCGGCGTCGCCTTCGACGGCGATGCGGACCGCTGCCTCGCGGTCGCCGCCGACGGCGAAGTCATCGACGGCGACCAGATCATGGCGATCCTGGCGCTGGACCTCAAGGAGCGCGGAAAGCTCCACGACGACACCCTCGTGGTGACCGTCATGAGCAACCTCGGCCTCAAGCTCGCGATGAAGGAGCACGGCATCGTGCTGGGCCAGACGGGCGTGGGCGACCGCTACGTGCTCGAGGAGATGAACCTCGGCGGCTACTCCATCGGCGGCGAGCAGTCCGGCCACGTGATCATCGCCGAGCACGCCACGACCGGTGACGGCGAGCTCACCGCCCTGCACCTGCTGCAGCGGATGGCCGAGACCGGCCGCCCCGCCCGAGACCTCGCGAACGTGATGACCCGCCTCCCGCAGGCGCTGATCAACGTCAAGGACGTGGACAAGGCCAAGGCCACCATCGACCTCGGAGTGGCGAAGGCGATCGAAGCCGCCGAGGCGGAGCTGGGGGAGACCGGCCGAGTGCTGCTGCGCCCCTCCGGCACCGAGCCCGTCGTGCGCGTGATGGTCGAGGCCCCCACCGACGAGCAGGCCTCCGAGATGGCCGAGCGCCTGTCCGTGATCGTCCGGGATCGCGTCGGGCTCTGAGGCTGGGCGCTCCGGGAGCGCGCCGCTCACACCTTCCGCAGCAGCACCGAGTGCACGCTGTGCTGACCGTCCTTGCGCAGCACCAGGTCGGCGCGGCCGCGGGTGGGCACCACGTTCTCGGTGAGGTTCGGTTTGTTGATCGTGCGCCAGATACCCAGGGCCGTCTCCTTCGCCTCCTCATCGGTGAGGTCCGCGTAGCGGCGGAAGTAGGAGCGCGGGTTCGAGAAGGCCGTGCGGCGCAGCTGCAGGAAACGGTCCACGTACCAGCGCTGCACGTCCTCCCCTCGCGCATCGACGTAGACCGAGAAGTCGAAGAAGTCCGAGACGGCCATGCCGAGGCGGCCGTCGCGGCGCGGCCGGGCCGGCTGCAGCACGTTCAGCCCCTCGACGATCAGCACATCAGGTTGCTCGACCACCACGCGCTCGTCCTCGAGGATGTCGTAGGTCAGGTGCGAGTAGACGGGCGCCTCGACGCGCTCCTGACCGGCCTTCACATCGGCGACGAAGCGCAGCAGCCGGCGCCGGTCATAGCTCTCGGGGAAGCCCTTGCGCTGCATGATGCCGCGGGATTCGAGCACGGCGTTGGGGAAGAGGAAGCCGTCGGTGGTCACCAGCTGCACCCGCGGCGTCTCCGGCCAGCGCGCCATCAGCTCGCGCAGCAGACGGGCGGTGGTGGACTTGCCCACCGCCACCGAGCCGGCCACGCCGATCACGAACGGAGTGCGGTGCTGGTGCTGGTCCAGGAAGCTCTCCCGCGAGCGGCGCAGCGCCTGGGAGGCGGCGACCTGGATGTTCAGCAAGCGCGAGATCGGTCGGTACACGGCATCGACCTCGCTGAGGTCCACCCGATCGCCGAGCCCCCGCAGCCGGGTGACGTCCTCCTCGTTCAGCGGCAACGGAGTCTGCTGGGAGAGCCTCGCCCAGTCCTCCCGGGAGATCTCCTCGAACGGAGTGACGGTGCTCGACGTCGACGCAGACTTCATGGGATTGATTGTTCCAGCACTTCACCCCTGCCGGGCGCAGCACCGGGAGATGGCGCGCAGCCGCTCCTGCTCATTTCTGATCACTCGTGCTCGACCCCGGCCAGGGGTGCGCGCCGAAGGCCCCGGAGGTGAGGAAGGCCTCGCCGAGTTCTGGCGTGCAGGCTTCCCCGGGCCCGAGGGATCGTTAGCGTGAGCCTCATGTGTGGAATCGTCGGATATGCAGGCCCCAAGGCCCAGAACCTCTCCTCCCGTCCCGTGGACGTCGCCCTCCAGGGCCTCGCCCGCCTCGAGTACCGCGGCTATGACTCCTCGGGCGTGGCCGTGATCGATGACGGCTCCGTGCGCGTGACCAAGCGGGCCGGCAAGCTCGTCAACCTCCGCGAGGCACTCGAGGGCACGGCCGAGACCACCGGTCAGGTCTCCATCGCCCATACCCGCTGGGCCACCCACGGCGGCCCCACCGACGTCAACGCCCACCCCCACCAGGGCGGCCGCGACGGTGAGCTGGCCGTGGTGCACAACGGCATCATCGAGAACTTCGCGAACCTCCGCGCCGAGCTGGAGGCCGACGGCTTCGCCTTCACCTCCGAGACCGACTCCGAGGCCGCGGCCCACCTGGTCGCGCGTGAGATGGAGGCTTCCGGCGACCTCACCGAGGCGATGCGCCGCGCCGCCGCCTCCCTCGAGGGTGCCTTCACCCTGCTGGCGGTGCACCGGGACGCCCCGGACACCGTGGTCGCCGCTCGTCGCAACTCCCCGCTGGTCGTGGGCCTGGGCGAGGGAGAGAACTTCCTCGGCTCCGACGTCGCCGCCTTCGTGGACTCCACCAAGGAGGCCCTCGAGATCGGGCAGGACCAGGTCGTCACGGTCACCGCCGACGAGGTGCGGATCATCGACTTCGACGGCGACGAGGTCACCGACGCCAAGCGCTACACCATCGAGTGGGACGCCGCCGCCGCGCAGAAGGGCGGCTACGACTCCTTCATGGCCAAGGAGATCCACGAGCAGGCCAGCGCCGTCGCGGACACCCTGCGAGGCCGTCTGGAGGACGGCGCCCTGCAGCTCGACGAGATGGACATCGACCCCTCGGTGCTGCGCAGCATCGACAAGATCGTGGTGGTCGCCTGCGGCACTGCCGCCAACGCCGGGGCGGTGGCGAAGTACGCGATCGAGCACTGGTGCCGGATTCCCACCGAGGTCGAGCTCGCCCATGAGTTCCGCTACCGCGACCCGGTGGTCACCGAGAAGACCCTGGTCGTCGCGATCTCGCAGTCCGGCGAGACCATGGACACCCTGATGGCCGTGCGCCATGCCCGCGAGCAGGGCGCGAAGGTCATCGCACTGTGCAACACCCGCGGCTCCACCATTCCGCGCGAGTCCGATGCGGCGCTGTACCTGCACGTGGGCCCCGAGATCGCCGTCGCCTCCACCAAGGCGTACCTCGGCCAGATCGCGGCCTGCTACCTGCTGGGCCTGTTCCTTGCCCAGGTGCGCGGCAACTTCTACCCCGACGAGATCGCCGCGCTGATGGCCGACCTCGAGCAGATCCCGGACCAGATCCAGCAGGTGCTGGACAGCTCCGGTCAGGTCGAGCAGCTCGCCCAGGACATGAAGGACGTCTCCTCCGTGCTCTTCCTGGGCCGTCACGTCGGCTACCCGACGGCGATGGAGGGCGCCCTCAAGCTCAAGGAGATCGCCTACATCCACGCCGAGGGCTTCGCCGCCGGCGAGCTCAAGCACGGCCCGATCGCTCTGGTCGAGGAGGGGCAACCGGTGTTCGTCATCGTGCCGTCCCCGAACGGCCGCCACTCCCTGCACTCCAAGGTGGTCTCGAACATCCAGGAGGTGCGCGCCCGCGGCGCCCGCACCCTGGTGATCGCCGAGGAGGGCGATGAAGCGGTGCGGCCCTTCGCCGATGAGGTGATCTGGGTGCCCGCCACCCGCACCCTGTTCGCCGCGCTGCTGACGGTGATCCCGCTGCAGATCTTCTCCTGCGAGCTGGCGACGGCGAAGGGCCTGGACGTGGATCAGCCTCGCAACCTGGCCAAGTCCGTCACCGTGGAGTGAGCGGTCGGTGACAACGCGGTGAGCGGAGAATGAGCGGCCTCCCTCCGCGGGTCCAGCCGGGAGTGTGATACTGCCCGGGTGAGCACCTTCTTGACCGCAACGCCGACGCCCGGCCCCGATGACAGCTTCGGGGGCCGGGCGTTCGCGCCTCGGGACGACGGCACCGTGGTGGGAGTGGGCATCGACGTGGTCGAGATCGACCGCCTGACCTCGATGCTGGAGCGGACCCCCGCGCTGCTGGACCGGCTGCTCACCCCGTCGGAGCACCATCTCTCCGCTGCCTCCCGCGCCGCCCGGGTCGCCGCCAAGGAGGCGGTCGGCAAGGCCCTCGGCGCTCCCGGCGACTTCTCCTGGCAGGACGTCACCGTCGAGCGCACCCACGTGCGCCGCCCCTACCTGCGCCTGCGCGGCGCCACCCTGCGCGCAGCCGAGCAGCAAGGCGTGGTGCACCTGCATCTGTCCCTCTCTCACGACGGGGATGTCGCCACCGCGATCGTCGTCGCCGAACGCGCGAGCAGCGAGGCCGGCGGGGGAGTCGCCGACGAGTTGACGACCGACGGGACAGAGCCCGCCCCGGAGGGGACGTCGTCGCCCGCCCACGGACCGGCGCCCGAGCACCAGCGCTCCGGCTCCGGCAGGCACCGTCGATGATCCGCGCCCACACCGCCCAGGCCGTCCGCGAGGCCGAGGCACCCCTGCTCGAGTCGGGGGAGCCGCTCATGGCCCGTGCCGCCGGGGCCCTCGCCGAACGCGTCGCCGACCGCCTGCGCGTCACAGACCGGGACCGGTCCGTCGCGGCCGACCGCGTGCTGGTCCTCGCCGGTGCCGGCGCCAATGGCGGGGACGGGCTGCACGCCGCCGCACTCCTGCGCGGTGAGGGCATCGCGGCCGACGCCATCGCCACCGCGGACCGCCTCCACGAGGAGGGCACCGCCGCCCTGCGCGCCGCGGGCGGCACGATCACCGCCCTCGCCGACACCGCTCCCGGGATGCTCGAGCAGCAGCTGGCCACCACCACGGTGGTGCTCGATGCGATGCTCGGCCTCGGCGGACGCCCCGAGGTCCCCGCCGCCCTCACCCCGCTGCTGGCCGTGGTGCGGGCCAGCGGCGTCCCGGTCATCGCCGTGGATCTGCCCAGCTTCGTCGACGCCACCACCGGTCAGGCCGCCCCCGAGGCGCTGGTCGCGCGTGAGACGGTGACCTTCGGCGCGTACAAGGCCGGCCTGGTGCTGCCAGGCGGCGCTGAGCGCAGCGGCGCGATCCACCTGGTGGACATCGGTCTGGCCCCGCACCTCCGCGCCGCCCCGACCGTGTGCCGTCTCGAGGACGCCGACGTGAGGGCGCTGTTCCCGCATCCGGACCGGGACGCCAGCAAGTACACCCGCGGCGTGGTCGCCCTCGCCGCCGGCAGCGAGCAGTTCCCCGGTGCCGCCGTCCTCGCCGTCTCCGGAGCGGCGCGCGCCGGCGCCGGGATGGTCCGGGCGCTCGCCCCTCAGGCCGTCCTGGACCTGGTGCTGCGAGAGCGCCCCGAGAGTGTCGGGCACCGTATCGAGCGGGCCGACGGCGGACCCCACGCGATCGATCTCGCCGCCGTCGGCCGCACCGACGCGCTCGTCGTGGGGCCGGGGCTGGCGCCTCAGGACGCCCGCGCCCGCGGCGGGGTGGAGCTGCTGCGCAGCGACCGCACCGGCGAGCATGCCCCCGACCGCACCGTCATCGACCACGCAGGTATCGCCCGCGGCGTCATCGACGCCGGCGCGCTCTCGGTGCTCACCGCCGCACACCGCTTCGGCCCGGGCGTGGTCCTGACCCCGCACCGCGGGGAGGCCGAGCGCCTCGCCGAGAGCCTCGAGGTCGACCCCGAGCTGCCCGGCGTGCAGCTCGCTCCCGCCCTCGCCAGTGCGACCGGCGCGACCGTGCTGCTCAAAGGTGCGGTGACGCTCATCGCCCCCGGGGACGGCGGCCCGCTGCGCGCCCAGGACGAGGGGACCGCGCAGCTGGCGACCGCCGGCACCGGGGACGTGCTCGCCGGCGTGCTCGGCGCCCTGCTGGCCGCTGGTCTGAACGGCCCCGACGCCGCTGCTCTGGCCGCGATCCTGCACGGCCGCGCAGGCCGGCTCGCCTCCCACGACGGCCTGCACCCGATCGTCGCCCTCGACGTCGCCGCGCACCTGCCGGAGACGATCGGGACTATCCTGGCTGGCGCCCAGCCGTGAACCGAGGAGCTCGATGACCATCCCGATCCCTGCCGAGGACCCTCGGCACGTGCCCAACCGGGCAGTGATCGACCCGTCGGCGATCACCGAGAACACGCGCGCCATGGGCACCCTGCTCGAGGAGCAGACGGCGCTGATGGCCGTGGTCAAGGCCGACGGCTACGGGCACGGCATGCTCACCGCCGCCCGCGCCGCGATCGAGGGGGGCGCCACCTGGCTGGGCGTCGCCCATCCCGCCAGTGCCCTGGCGCTGGCCCGTGCGAACCTCGACGCCCAGATCCTCACCTGGCTGTTCGAGCCGCACACCGCGAAGATCGTGCTGCCCGAGGTGCTCGCCTCCGGGGTCGACGTCTCCGTCGGCTCCCCGGAGATGCTCACTCTGGTCTCCGAGGCCGCCCGCGAGGCAGACCGCCGCGCCCGCGTGCACCTGAAGATCGACACCGGCATGGGCCGCAACGGCGTGCTGCCCTGGCAGATCCGCGAGCTCGGCGCCGTCCTGCGGGAGGACGACTTCCTCCAGCTCACCGGCGCCTGGACCCACCTGACCAGTGCCGATGATCCCGAGGATCCGTCCACCGACCAGCAGGCGGAGCTGTTCGACTCGGCCTGCGAGGCGCTCGCCGAGGAGGTGGGGCCGATCCCGCTGCGGCACATCGCGAACTCCGCCGCGACCCTCACCCGCCCCGATCTCCACCGCGACCTGGTGCGCGTCGGGATCGCGCTGTACGGCTGCCCGCCGGTGCCCGCGGATGTGCCGCTGCGCCCGGCGATGACGCTGACCAGCCGCCTCGCCCTGGTCAAGGAGGTGGGTGAGGGGCACAGCATCGGCTACGGCCGGATCCGCAGCACCGACCGTCCCACCCGGCTGGGCCTGGTGCCGATCGGATACGCCGACGGCCTCCACCGCACCGGCAGCGACCAGGTGGCCCTGGTGGTCCGCACCGAGAGCGGCGACCACCGCGCCCCGCAGGTGGGCCGCATCAGCATGGATCAGATCGTCATCGACCTGGGCCCGGACTCCGACGCCCGCGCCGGCGACCAGGTGTTCCTCTTCGGGGACGCCGGCGGAGACCCGAACGGGCCCGCGGCCGCGACCGCGGAGGACTGGGCGAAGGCCGCCGGGACCATCTCCTACGAGGTCCTCACCTCCGTCTCCGGCCGCGTCACCCGCGAGGTCCGCTGATGGGTGAGCTGCGGGGTGCGCTGACCGTGCGCACCGGGGACGCCGAGGGCACCCGCGCCACGGCCGAGGCCCTGGCCGGGGTGCTGCGCGCCGGGGACCTGCTGGTGCTGGACGGTCCGCTCGGCGCCGGCAAGACCACTTTCACCCAGGGGCTCGGTGCCGGGCTCGGGGTGCGCGGCCCCGTCGCCTCGCCGACCTTCGTCATCGAACGCGTCCACCCGAATCTGGGTGAGGGCCCCGACCTGGTCCATGTCGACGCCTACCGCCTCGGCGGGGAGGGCGAGATCGACGACCTCGACCTCGAGGCCGATCTCGACCTGGCCGTGACCGTCGTGGAATGGGGCCGCGACCGGGTCGAGCACCTCGCCGACTCCGCGCTGCTGGTGGTGCTGGATCGACCGGACCAGGTCGATGACCCCGAGGACCCCGATGAGCCTCGCACCCTGCACCTGATCCCCAGCGGCCCTCGCTGGGACGAGCAGGCGATCGCGCAGCTCGAGACCGTGCTCGCTCCTGTCACCGACATGCACAGGAACGCAGGATCCCGAGAGACCGCCGAGCCGACTGACGCCACGGCACCGGCACCGGCACCGGCCCGGACCGAACCACCCGCTGAGGAGAACCGCTGATGCTGCTGGGGATCGACACCTCCGGGGCGGTGAGCACCGCCGTCGCCCGCGGCGAGCTCACCGGGCCCGCCCCCGAGATCCTGCAGGTCCGCTCCGACGAGCGCTCCCGACACCATGACGAGGTGCTGCTGGACCTGATCGAGGAGACCCTGCAGGCCGCGGGCGTCGAGCGCGGCGACCTCACCGGGCTCGTCGTCGGCCGCGGTCCCGGACCCTTCACGGGACTGCGGGTGGGACTGGTCTCGGCCCGCTCCATCGCCGCCGTGCTCGGGGTGGCCCTGCACGGACTCAGCTCCCTGGACGCCCTCGCGCACCAGGCGCTCGCCGCACTCGATGCCGCGGGTGACGAACGGACCGCGACGGGTCCCGTGACCGTCGGCGTCGCCCTGGATGCCCGACGCCGCGAGGTGTACCACGCCCGCTACCGCCGCGAGGTCTCCGGCGAGGTCATCCGGACCGCGGAGCCCGCGGTGCACACCCCCGCCGACGTCGCCGCCGAGCTCACCGCCTGCGACGTGCTGGTCGGCTCCGGCACCGGGCTCTACCCCGAACTGCTGCCGGCGACCATGGACCTGGTCCACGTCGACGCCGGCCACCTGATCCTGGCCGCCGCCGCGCTGAGCGCCCGCGGTGAGGACCTCTCCAGCACCGAGCCGATGTACCTGCGCGAGCCCGACGCCGCCAAGCCCACCGCTCGCAAGAGCGCCCTGGGGTGCTGAGATGAACGGTGCCGCTGAGGAGGGCGCGGCCTGGACGCTGCGCCCGGCGACCCTCGAGGACGTCGAGGATATCGCCGTCGCCGAGCTCGAGCTGTTCCCCGACGAGGCCTGGAACGTCTTCCAGCTCGCCGAGGAGATCGCCCACCCCGACCGCCGCTACGTGGTCGCCGCCCGCGGCGTGGATGGCGCCGGCACACTGCTCGGCTACGCCGGGATCATGCTCGCCGGCGACCTCGCAGACCTGCACACCATCGGCACCCGCGAGGAGAGCCGGGGGATCGGCCGTGCGCTGCTGGCCTGGTGCGAGCAGCAGGCCCGCGAGGGCGGCGCCCAGCGGATGCTGCTCGAGGTGCGCGAGGACAACGACCGCGCCCGCGCCGTCTACGCCGCCGCCGGGTACCGGGAGATCGACCGCCGCCGCGGCTACTACCGGATCCGGGGCCGCCGCATCGACGCCCTGGTGATGCAGCGCGACCTGGGAGCGGAGGGAGGTCCGCCGGCCTGATGGCTCGCCGCCCTGCGCCGCGGCGGGCGGATGGCCAAGACCGTCAGAGGTGGTTGCGCACCTTCTGGAACACATCCGGGTAGCGGGCGTCCAGCCGCACGGCCGCGATCCGCAGCCCCACCAGGAACATGACCGCACCGGCCACCAGCGCCAGCGCCCCGGCGAGCAGGGTCAGCGGAAGGCTGCCCACGACCGCGCCCCAGATGCCCACACCGATCGCGGGCAGCAGCGGCACGAAGACGCCGAGCATCGCCACGGTCATCGCGATCATCGCGTTCGAGCTCGAGGCGGACTTGTCCTTCATCGGATTGGTGCCCGGGGGCGAGCTCGGATAGGGCAGCAGCACGCTGACCACCATCGAGATGCCCCAGCCGCAGATCATGGCACCCAGCGCGCCCATCACCGCGAGCGGGACCAGATCCGTCCTGCCGTACAGCAGCGGGAGCGCGACCATCGCCACGATCACCCCCGGCACCATCAGCACGGCCTGGGCGGCGATGCGGCCCAGCAGATTCGCGCGGGACGGCATCCCGGTGACGACGTTGACCCAGCCGGAGGGACCGTCGAAGCCGATCTCATTGGCCAGGCTGATCCCGCTCATGCCGCACATGAAGATCGCCATTCCCAGCATCATCCCGCGGGACTCCGGGAGCACCAGCCCCATCGCTGCGAAGAACACGATGATCACCGGGTAGATGCCCAGCGCCGCGAGGTAGCGGGTGTCGCGCCGCCAGTACCTCAGCGACTTGCCCAGCATGGCCCCGAACGGTCCGGGGCGCACGAAGCGCGGCACCAGCGGGGAGACCTTGGCGTCACCGGAGGAGGCGTCCCCGGTCAGCGCGGAGGTGAGGGAGACGTCGATCGAGCGGCGCCACCAGCGCCACACCAGCGCGATGGTGGCCAGCCCGATCACCGCGCGCAGCAGGGCGCTCAGCACGCGCCCCTCGGCCAGGTCCATCGGCACCGCGAACAGTGCCCCCACGGGCGTCCAGGCCACGCCCTCGACGATCCGGGGCATCCACTGGCTCAGCAGCGTGAAGTTCAGATCGCTGATGCGCTGCGCGCCGAGGGAGAAGGCGTAGATCGCTGCCATCAACACCAGGAAGCCGAGGATCCCGCTCACCTCGCGGCCGCTGCGGGAGGAGGCACGGCTCGCGGAGTGCGCGAACCAGGCGCGCGGCAGCAGCATGCACAGGGCGAAGGCAGCGAGGTTCGCGGGGATCAGGGCCAGGGCGGCCAGCACGATCCAGAGCGCCCCCTGGCCGAACATGATCAGCCACAGCAGCTCGAAGCCGGTGGCGATGGCGACGGCGAGCAGGGTGAACAGGCTCGGCAGGCTCAGCGCCGCAGCGGCGAACATGCCGGGCTGCAGCTCCTTGGCGGTGCGCGGGAAGAGCGCGAAGGCGCGCGGATCCAGTGTGTCGTCGACGCCGAAGGCGAGCACCGGGATCAGGAACCACGCCAGCACGGTCAGGGCTCCCAGGCCGCGCACGATCAGCGGGAAGGTCTCGCCCTCCCCGGTCCACAGGGTGGTCCCCAGGAACAGGAACACCAGGCCCGCCATCCCGCCGAGGGCGTACAGCACCCCGAAGATGGTGCCGATGAGCTTGCCGATGTTCTTGCGGTAGGACCGCTTCCACAGCGTCCACTTGAGCTTCAGCTGCAGGCGGATGAGCGATTTCTGGGAGATCTCCCCGTGGGAGACGCCCTGCGCCGCCGCGGTGGTGGTGTGCTCGCTGCTCAGGACTCCAACCACGACAGGCTCCCCTCCGCGAGGTCGCCGCCGCCGACGAGGTCGATGAAGGTCTGCACGAGGCTGCCGCCCTGGCGGACCTCGTCGAGCGTGCCGTCGGCCAGCAGTTCGCCGTCGGCGATGATCGCGACGTGGCTGCACAGCCCCTCGACCAGCTCCATCACATGGCTGGAGAGCACCACGGTGCCGCCCCCGTCCACATAGGCGGTGAGGATCTTCCGGATCACCTGCGCGGAGATCGGGTCGACCGCCTCCAGCGGCTCATCGAGAACCAGCATCCGCGGCGCGTGCAGCAGGGCGCTGGCGAGCAGGATCTTCTTGGTCATGCCGGCGGAGTAGTCGACCACCAGCTTGCCGTCCTCGTCCGCGAGGTCCAGGGCGGACAGCAGCGACTCCATCCGCTCCTCGACCACGGCCGGTTCCATGCCGCGCACCAGCCCCACATAGGTGAGCAGCTCGCGCCCGGTGAGCCGGTCGAAGGTGCGCAGGCCGTCGGCGAGGACGCCGAGGCGGGCCTTGGCCTCGTGGGGCTCGGTCCACATGTCGTAGCCGAGCACGTGGGCGGTGCCGCCGCTGGGCCGCAGCAGCCCGGTCGCCATCGACAGGGTGGTCGTCTTGCCCGCGCCGTTGGGGCCGACGATCCCGTAGAAGGAGCCGCGCGGGACGTCCAGCGAGATCCCGTGGACCACCTCGGTCCTGTCGAAGGACTTGCGCAGCCCGCGCAGGGACAGGGCGGTGCGGTCCGGGACCGCGCTCTGGGCGGTCACCGGCGCGGCCGGTCCGGAGACCGGCTGGGGCGGAACGGACGGCTGCGGGGAGTTCGGGGCAGCGGCGGAATCAGGGGCGGTGAGATCCGGTGCGGACGTCGGATGGTCGCTGTGCATGCGGTCACGCTACTTCTCCCGCATGTCTGGAGGGGTCCGTCGCTCGGCGGGGAAGGGGCAGACCTTCGTCGCATCGGGAGCGGTTCGGCATGCACTGCGTAGGGGACCCCGCGATTATGATGCCCAGGAGCCGCAGTGGCTCACGGAAGGAGCCCCCATGTCGAAGCTGCGCCCCACCCCGCGGGCACAGACCCTGGCACCAGAGGTCGAGGAGATCCCGATCGGTGTGCGCCGGGCGGCGTCCTGGTCCTGGCGACTGATCGTCGTCGTCGCAGCCTCAGCCCTGATCCTCTGGGGCCTGCTGCAGATCACCACCATCGTGATCCCGGTGGTGATCGCGATCCTCCTCGCGGCACTGCTGACCCCGGTGGTCAAGGTGCTGACCCGCTACACCTTCCTGGGCCGGGGAGCGGCCAGCGGCGTCGCCCTGCTGGGACTGCTGCTGGTGATCTCCGGGATGTTCACCCTGGCAGGCCGGCAGCTGGTCGCGCAGTTCGCCGATATCCAGGAGAAGGCGGTCACCGGGTTCCAGGACCTGCTGGACTGGGCGACCTCGACTTTCCAGATCGATGATCCGATGATCAACTCGGCGATCGACGAGGGGCTCCAGCAGCTCGAGCAGTACTCGGGCCAGCTCGTCAGCGGTGCGGTGAGCACCGCGGCGGTGCTCGGCAACCTCGCCACCGGCGTCGTGGTGGCCCTGTTCACCCTGTTCTTCCTGCTCTCGGGCGGGGCAGGGATCTGGCGCTGGGTGGTGGGTCTGCTGCCGCCGGCGGCCCGGGTCCCCACCCATGAGGCGTTCCGCCGCGGCTGGAAGGCGCTGTCGGCGTACATGCGCACCCAGATCCTGGTGGCCGCCGTGGACGCCTTCGGTATCGCGATCGGCATGATCGGGCTGGGACTGGGCTCCTATGCGGTGCCGATCTGGCTGCTCGTGTTCCTGTTCTCCTTCGTGCCGCTGGTCGGTGCGATCGCCTCGGGGGCGATCGCCGTGCTGCTGGTGCTGGTGCTCAACAACTGGATCGGCGCGCTGATCATGCTCGCGATCGTGCTGGTCGTGCAGCAGCTGGAGAGCAACATCCTGCAGCCCTTCTTGATGGGCAAGGCCGTCGAGCTGCACCCGCTGGCGGTGTTCCTCGGGGTGGCCGCGGGCGCGATGGTGGCCGGGATCCCCGGCGCGCTGTTCGCGATCCCGCTGCTCGCCTTCGTCAACGCCACGCTGCTGTACGTGGCGGGTCGGGACCCGAGCCCGGACCTCGGGCTGGACCGCGCCAGCGCCGAGCACTTCGCGACGCTGACCCGCCGTCGGCCCCGGTCTGCGGCGGGCGGCGCCGAGGAGCGGAAGCTGCCGACGCTGCCGAGTCTTCCCTCGCTGCGTCCCTCCAGCACGCGCCGGACGGAAGCGATCGACGCGCCGCTCGCGGCGGGCAGCTCGCGCCAGGCTGCCAGCTCGCGCACGGACAGCGCTGCGGAGCCGGAGGACGGCTCCTACGGCGCCGACGGCCCGGCCGACGGTGACGCGTCGGACCAGGATGGCGCGGCGGGCTGGGACGACGCCCCGGGTCAGGATGGCGCGGCGGGCTGGGACGACGCTCCGGGCCAGGACGACGCTCCGGGTCAGGACGACGCTCCGCGCAGGAACGACGTCTGAGTCGCGACGTCCCTGGCGCGACGAGAAGGCCCCCGCTCCGGCAACAACCGGTGGCGGGGGCCTTGCTCGTGCGCGCCCTGAGGGTGCGGGCGGCGGCTCAGGCCTTGTAGGGCGAGGCCTTGAGGATCTCGATCGGGAAGGACTTCCCGTTCGGGGCCGTGTAGTCGACGGAGTCCCCGACCTTGGAGCCATGGATCGAGCTGCCCAGAGGCGACTCCGAGGAGTACACCTCGAGCGAGTCGTCGCCGTCGGCGATCTCTCGGTTGCCCAGCAGGAAGGTGCGCTCCTTGCCGGCCATCGAGATGACCACGACCATGCCGGGCTCGACGATGCCGTCGTCCTTGGGCGCTTCGCCGACCACGGCGTTCTTCAGGAGTCGCTGGAGATCCGAGATGCGGGCCTCCATCTTTCCCTGCTCCTCGCGGGCGGCGTGGTATCCGCCGTTCTCCTTCAGGTCCCCCTCGTCGCGAGCCGCAGCGATGCGCTCGGAGATCTCGGTGCGTCCCGGGCCCTCGAGCTCTGCGAGCTCCTTGGCCAGGCGGTCGTACGCGTCCTGGGTGAGCCAGGCGCCATTCGGCTGGCTGCTCATGGGTTCACTCCTGTCGTCCTCAGTAGTGCGCAGGGGAGCGCAGAGCCCCCAATACGCGAATCACGGGGCACATGTCCTCATGCGCCCCGTGTGCGGGTGATGATGATCGGCGCGATGCCGGTTCGGAGATACTTTACACCGAGCAGTACGCTTTCCTGGGGAACCGCTCCTGATTTCGCGCATCGAGTAATCGGCTGCGCGGGGGCGACAGTGCGGCCGGTCCGGTGCCCTGTGACTGCGGGGAGCGGCCGTGACGCCGAATGCCTCAGCGGGTCGTGCAGCTGATGATCTCCGCCGAGACGGCCTCGCCCTGGGTGGAGATCTCGACGTGGTGCACGCTGCGCCGGGCGTCCTGGGCGGGGACCGCCGCTTCGACGAAGCCGACCTGGGCGCGTCCCTTGTTCAGCGCCTGGATCGAGCAGGTCGCCTCGGTGCCCGGGTCCATCGTCACCTGGTAGTCGACGGCGATCACATCGTCGGCGAGGTGGTCGTAGGCGAGCACCTCCGAACGGACCGGGTTGTTCGAGGCCTGGATCCCGACGTAGACCACGACTGCCAGGAACACCGCGGCGGCGAGGCCGAGGAGCACCCGAGCCGTCCGTCGGCTCACGAGCGGTCCTCCATAGCGGTCCGCGCGGCGGTCACTGGCGTCGTTCATGAGGACAGTCTTCCAGACCGGTGCCGAGAGCTTCCTCCGAGCAGAAGGCATTGCGACGCAGCGCCACGGCGGTCGTGGCCCACGCCTCCTTCCAGGTGCTGCCAGGTGTCGGTGGCGTAGGATCTGACGCTGGTGCCGCATGGTCTGCCCGCATGGTCTGCCCGCATGGTC
>JAKDUN010000315.1 GCA_030457675.1 Brachybacterium sp.
ACCTTCTGGAACAGGGCGTTCTTTACGGCGCGCAGTGTCGCTGTTGGGTATACCCAAAAAGGACAGCAGGATCTCTATCCGCTTGACGAGCGAGCCCTCCGGTGGCGCCAAGGAGGCAGACGGCGCGGCGGCAAAGGCTCCTTCGGAGCGCAGGTCGCGACTGGGGACCTGGTAGCGCAAGCTCCACTCGAGATGCCTGTCAGCAAGGGGTTCGACGGGCACGCGCCCCAGAAAAGAAAGCGCCCCCGCCGCAATGCGACGGGGGTTGGCTCTATGTCTGTGCGAGGGTCCCGCCCCCGCTTCTGCCCTCTAGTGTAGGGCCATGACGAGCACAACGCAACCGACGGTCGAGGCCGTCCTGGTCTCACACTTATCCCCCGCTCGGTTTGCGCCCTACCTCGCCGAAACCGGCTCAGTAGCGGCAGCGATCAAACTTTATCGCTGGAACATCGAGTTGTCCGGCGCGATCCACGAGTCTCTCGCCATCGTCGAGGTTGCGCTACGTAACGCGTTGGACAGGCAGCTCCAGGTATGGAACCAGTCGCGACCGGCGCCGGCCGGTCAGGCGCCCTACGGCACCAACTGGGTGGAGCGGCCAGCGGCACCCCTCGGCGCGCTTCTCAATCCGACGCCTCACAAGTCGACGTACCTCTCCGCCCGCTACCGGGCGATTGCCGACTCGAACCTCCGGGACCCTTCCCATCCTCGACACGGCGCTGCTCCCAATCACGACGATCTCGTGGCCCACATCACCTTTGGGACATGGGTGAAGCTTCTGCCGAGCAAGAAGGACTCCCAGTACGGGTTCGGACCGAACAAGCAACGCGGCCTTTGGGTGAACGCGCTGAAGGATGCCTTTCCGCACCATCCTGACCCCCTGGTCGTCCATCACTGGACGCAACGCCTTCACCAGCTCCGCAATCGCATCGCACACGTCGAGCCGTTGATCGCCACCGACGTCATCAGCTACCACCGATCAGCAGCTCGTCTGCTGCTCTCGATCGATCCGACCGTGGGGTCCTGGTACGCAGGCGTAAGCAGGATCCCGAGAATCTGCAAGGAGCGTCCCTAAAACGGCACGCCGGGGCCCTACCCCCGGATCTTGGACACGGGGTGTGATTACGCAGCGGTCGGCAGCGTAGCGGCCCGGCGGGCCTCGTAGGTGGACGGGGACAGGTAGCCGCACCAGGTGTGACGGCGCCGGGTGTTGTAGCGGACGAGCCACCTGAAGACCTGCCGGCGACAGGTCGGCTCGTCGCTCCAGCAGGCGGTGTCTTGGAGGACCTCACGCTTCATCGTGGCGTTGAACGACTCCGCCAACGCGTTGTCGGCCGACGAGCCGACCGCACCCATTGACTGGGTGACGCCGAGTCTCTTGCAGAGCTTGGCGTAGTCCTTCGAGCAGTAGACCGACCCATGGTCGCTGTGGAAGATCGCTCCCTTGAGGCTGCCGCGGGCCGCGGCAGCGGCCTTCAGTGAATCGCCCCGGGTTTGTTAGGGGCTCGCAAGTGCCGTGTCGGCGGGTGCCGGTGCGGGGTGGTTGTGATGGTAAGTGTCCTCGAGCTCGACGGGCGGGATCATGCCGATCTCGCCGTGAAGTCGCCGGTGATTGAACCAGTCGATGTATTCCGCGGTCGCGATCTCGAGGTCGTCGATGTTCTTCCAGGGCCCGCGGTTGCGGACCAGTTCAGCCTTGAACGGCTCTTCACGGTTCGTGGTGATGGAGAGCGTCGCGTCGCTGGCGTAGAGCGGCTCGTGGTCCTGCTGTGATGGGTGTTGTCAAGACATCCATATCTCAGAGGACCACGAGCCTGTGTATGAGAGTACTGGTCCGCAGCGTGATGCTGCGAGCACGATCTTCAACCTGCCCAACTACCGCGTCGTTGACGCGATCGACCTGTCCGACGGAGGGCGTCAAGTGGTGATCGCCTCGAGCGTCCCACCCGGGTGCCCGTCGTGCGGGGTGATCGCGACGAAGGTCCACTCCCGCCGCTCTCAGCAGGTGCGAGACGTTCCCGTGGCCGGGACGGTTCAGGTGGTGTGGGCCAAGCGGCGCTGGTTCTGCCTCGAGCCGGCCTGCGCCCGGCGCACGTTCTGGGAAGCAACCGACCAGGTCCCCCGATACGCACGCTCGACCACCCGGCTGCGCGATCAGGTCGTCTCTGCGGTGATCACCTCGGGCCGGGCGGCCTCGGAAGTCGCTCAGGCCCATGGCGTCTCGTGGTGGCTGGTCCAGGCCGCGCTGGCGGCTGCCGCCGTGGCCCTGCCTGCCGTTGACGAGGTGCCGGTGACGCACCTGGGCATCGATGAGCACCGCTACCGGTCGGTGCGCTGGTTCCGCACCGACGACGGTGCCTGGAGACGGTTCGAGCCATGGATGACGACCCTGGTCGACCTGACCACTGGGCAGGTCCTCGGCATCGTCGATGGCCGGGACTCCACCGCCGTCGGTACCTGGCTCGCCCAACGCTCCGAGTGCTGGCGGGAGCGGATCGAGGTCGTCGCCATCGATCCCTCAGCGGCGTTCCGCAAAGCACTGCGGACCTACCTGCCCCGCGCCGCGGTATCGGTCGACAAGTTCCACCTCGTCAGCCTGGCTGGTCTCGGTGCTCACCGATGCGGTCCCCGAGCTCACCGAGGGCACCGCCGTCGGGAAGGTCGCGAAGTCGATCGAGTACCCGGTCTACGCGATCGCGCTCGGCTTCCTGGGCAACGCGGTGCTGTCCCTGACCGGGGTGCGCCGCCGCATGGCCGCGGCCTTCCGCACCGAGCTGTTCATCAAGGTGGGCCTGGTGCTGCTGGGCGCGAGCGTGAACTTCGCGATCGTGGTGCGCGCGGCGGGCCCCGCCGTGCTCCAGGCGATCCTGCTGATCACCGCCGTCTTCGCCTTCACCTGGTGGTTCGCCGGACTGCTGGGGCTGGACGACAGGCTGCGGGCGCTGCTGGCCACCGCCCTGTCGATCTGCGGGGTCTCCGCCGCCGTCGCGGCCGCCGGCGCCGTGGAGGCGAAGAAGGAGCAGCTCGCCTACACCGCTACCCTCGTGATCGTCTTCGCGGTGCCCTCGATCTTCCTGCTCCCCTGGCTCGCGGACCTGATGGGGCTGTCCCCCGCGGTCACCGGCGCCTGGATCGGCGGCAACATCGACACCACCGCCGCGGTGACGGCCGCCGGCGCGGTCGCCGGCGAGCAGCCGCTGCAGATCGCCTCGATCGTGAAGGTCACCCAGAACGCGCTGCTGGGCATCGTCGCCGTGCTGCTGACGCTGTACTTCTCCTTCAGGGTCGCCCCCGCAGCCGGCCGGGCCGTCGCCGGCTCCGGCACGCGCCGCGTGGGAGATCGCCGCTCGCTGGCGATGCTCTGGGAGCGGTTCCCGAAGTTCGTGCTCGGCTTCCTGCTCGCCTCGGTCGTGGCGACGGTGCTCGCGGAGTCGGTCCCGGAGGCGGTGCTCGAGCCGCGGCTGGATGCCGCCAAGGAGCTGCAGACCTGGGCGCTGACCCTCGCCTTCGTCTCGATCGGCCTCGAGTTCAACGCCTCGAGCATCAGGGAGTCCGGCTGGAAGCCGATCGTCGTGTTCGCGGCGGCGACCGTCGTGAACCTCGTCGTCGGCCTGGGCCTGGCGCTGCTGCTCTTCCGCGGCTTCATCTTCTGAGCCCACGCCCCGGGCCCGGCTACCG
>JAKDUN010000316.1 GCA_030457675.1 Brachybacterium sp.
GGTCGAGCATCGACAGGGGCACCAGCCGTACGGCGCCTCGGCGAGTGCTCTGCACGGCCTCGACGACGAGGGGCCGCCTCCCCGTGGCCCGTCACAGCCGCGCCGGCTCCGACGCCGCTCCCGCGTGCCGCGTCCGCTCCGCTTGGGCGCGACCCTGCTGGTGCTGGTGCTGGTGATCGTGCTGGGCTGGGGCGCCGGGCTGACGGTGTGGTCGAACAGTCGCATCGATCACGTCGAGGCGCTGTCGGGCGCTGAGGACACCCCCGGGACCACCTACCTCATCGCCGGCTCCGATCGCCGTGACGGTGAAGCGGTGGGCGATGACGGCACCGAGGGCGCCCGCGCCGACACGATGATGCTGCTGCACAAGGCGCCGGGCGGGAACAGCTACCTGATCTCCCTGCCCCGGGACACCCTCGTGGACATCCCCGGCCGCGGCGCCTTCAAGCTCAACGCCGCCTACTCCTTCGGTGGCGCACCGCTGCTGGTCGAGACCGTCGAGGAGTTCACGGGCCTGAGCGTGGACCACTATGTCGAGATCGGCTTCGACGGGGTCTCGAACGTGGTGGACTCGGTGGGACACGTGAACCTGTGCATCGATCAGGACGTGGACGACGAGAAGTCCGGCCTGGTGATGGCCGAGGGCTGTCATGACGTGGAGGGTGAGCAGGCGCTGGCCTTCGTGCGCGCCCGCTACTTCGATCCCACCGCCGACATCGGCCGCCAGGAGCGCCAGCAGCAGTTCATCGGGGCTCTCATGGAGCGCGTCACCTCGCCATCGGTGCTGCTGAACCCCGTCGCCCAGGTGCGCCTGGCCGGAGCGGGCTCAGGAGCGCTGACCACCAGCGAGGGCACCGGGATCTTCGATGTGAGCAGGATGGCGCTGACCGCACGCGGCGCCATGAACGCGGGCAGCACGCCCGTGATCCCGATCGAGGATCCGGAGTATCAGACCACTCATTCCGGGGTCGCGATCCTCACGGATGAAGAGGACATCGCCGAGTTCTTCGCCTCCGTGGGCGAGGGGACCGCGGAGGTCCCCGCGGAGTAGCCGGGGCCGGCGGTGCGGCCGAGCCCGGCGGTGCAGCGGGTCCCGCGGCGCGGCCGGTCCCGCGGAGAAGCGGATACCGGCCGCACACCGAGCCGAGCCGTGCCGAGCCGTAGGAAACGTGCCGCAAGAGGGCCCTATCGTCACCTTTCCTACGGCTCGGTGGTTCCTACGACCCGGCGGGTGGGAGAGGGGATCCTAGCGGAAGAGCATGTCGATGACGATGTTCACCGAGTTCAGGACCGACTGGCCCTTCGAGCGCGAGTAGTCGGTGTAGAGGATGTGCACCGGGTGCTCGGCCACCGTGAACTTGTGGCGGCCGATCTCCTCGACGATCTCGGAGGCATGCGCCATCCGGTTCTGCTCGATCGCCATCGTCGCGCAGGCCTCCCGGTCCAGCACCCGCAGTCCGTTGTGGGCATCGGTGAGCTTCACCCCCGTGGTGAGGTTCGTGTACCAGACGGCCCCGCGCAGCACGATCCGCTTGAGCAGCCCGGGCTTGGTGCGGGCATCGAGGAAGCGGGAGCCGAGGACGATGTCCACATCCTGTGCACGCAGCTTCGCGATCATCGCGGCGGCATCGTCAACCTGGTGCTGACCGTCGGAGTCGAAGGTGACGACCTGCTGCATCTGCGCATCGCGCAGGGCGTAGTCGATGCCGGTCTTCAGCGCGGCGCCCTGTCCCATGTTGTACGGGTGGCGCACCACGGCGGCACCGGCCTCGGCGGCGATCCGCCCGGAATCGTCCAGGCTGCCGTCGTCCACGCAGACGACCAGCGGGTACCGGGTGCGCAGGTCGCGGATGACGTCGCCGATGACCTCCGCCTCGTTGAACAGCGGGACCACGAACCAGGTGGTGTCAGCACCCGGGGAGTCGGGGGCGATGTGCTCCTCGGGCGCTGCGTCGGACGTGCTCAAGGGCTCTCCTCCTGGACTGCTGGCCGCCATCGCGGGCGTGAGATCAGCGACGGGTATGCGGCGCGGGATGCAGGGTCGTCGACGGCCGATGAGGATACCCTGTCACGGTGGGCCGCCCCTGGTGGTCATCGACGCGCTTTCGGCACCTGAGAGGTGCCCCACGAGGAGGATCACTGTGAAGACTGCTGTTGTCGCCCTGGGGAAGATCGGACTGCCGCTGGCGGTGCAGTTCGCCGATGCCGGCCATGAGGTGGTCGGGGTCGATGTGAACCCGCGACAGGTGGAGCTGATCAACGCCGCGACCGAGCCGTTCCCGGGTGAGGCGCAGCTGCAGGAGAAGCTCTCCGAGCTGGTCCCGGCCGGGAAGCTGAAGGCCACCACGGACTATGCCGAGGCGATCCCGGGCGCGGACGCGGTGGTGATCGTGGTGCCCCTGTTCGTGAACGACGCGACCTGGGAGCCGGACTTCGCCTGGATGGACGCCGCGACGCGCTCGCTGGCCGAGCACCTCACCCCCGGCACGCTGGTCTCCTACGAGACGACCCTGCCGGTGGGGACCCTGCGCACCCGGTTCGTGCCGATGATCGAGCAGATCTCGGGACTTGCGGAGTCGAAGGACTTCTTCGCCGTGTTCTCCCCCGAGCGGGTGCTGACCGGTCGCGTGTTCGAGGACCTGCGCAAGTACCCCAAGCTGATCGGTGCCCTGACCGAGGAGGGCGCGCAGCGGGCCCGGGAGTTCTACGAATCCGCGCTCACCTTCGATGAGCGGCCCGATCTGCACCAGCCCAACGGGGTGTGGGACCTCGGCTCCTCGGAGGCGTCGGAGCTGGCGAAGCTCGCCGAGACCACCTACCGGGATGTGAACATCGCCCTGGCCAATGAGTTCGCGCTGTTCGCGCAGGACAACGGCATCGATGCGTACAAGGTGATCGAGGCGTCGAACTCGCAGCCCTACTCCCACATCCATCAGCCCGGCATCGCGGTGGGCGGGCACTGCATCCCGGTCTATCCCCGGCTGTACCTGTCGACCGATCAGCATGCGGAGACGGTCCGCACCGCCCGCACCCTGAACGCCTCGGTCCCGGCGAAGCTGGTCCAGCGGGCCGCGGATCTGCTCGGCGATCTGACGGGGCTGAAGGCCGTGGTTCTCGGTGCCTCCTACCGCGCCGGGGTGAAGGAGACCGCGTTCTCCGGGGTGTTCCCGGTGGTCGAAGCGCTGCGCGCCCACGGCGCGGAGGTCGCCGTCCACGACACGTTCTACGACGACGAGGAGCTGGCCGGCTTCGGCTGGGCGCCGTACCACGTGGGTGAAGCAGCTGACCTCGTGATCGTCCAGACCAACCATCCCGAGTACCGGGACCTGGGCAGCAGCGACGTGCCCGGCGTGAAGCTGATCGTGGACGGCCGCAACATCACCACCGCCCAGAACTGGACGGGCACCCCCCGCCTCGTCCTCGGCGACGGCTCCGCCTCCACCCACCAGCAGACCGAGGAGTCGTGAGCTGATGCTCGGGCTCGACCAGCTCCTCGCCTTCGGCCCCGTCGACCTCGGCGTGGGCAGCCGCACGTTCGTCATCCAGCTGCTGCTGGTGCTGGGGATCGTAGGAATCGTCGCCTGGCTGTTCATCAAGCGCGGCGCGAAGCAGCTCGCGGTGCGCCGCCTGCTGATCATCGCCTTCGCGGTGTTCGC
>JAKDUN010000317.1 GCA_030457675.1 Brachybacterium sp.
CGCGGGGGACCGATGCGGGCGGCGGCATCGGCCGCCAGCGGCGCAGAATCTGCCGTCAGCGGGGGCGTGGGCGTAAGCGTGGGCGATCCCAGGGGCTTGGGCGTGCGGGCGGCGCCCACCTCCCGGCCTACTTCACCGCACCCATCGACAGGCCGCGCACCAGCTGCTTCTGCGCGATCCAGCCCGCCAGGACCACCGGCAGCGAGGCCAGCACCGAGGCGGCCGAGAGCTGGGCCAGGAACTGGCCCTCCGAGGTCATGGTCGACATCAGGAAGATCGGCACGGTCGCGGCGTTCGCGGCGGTGAGGTTCAGGGCGAAGAAGAACTCGTTCCACGCGAAGATCACGCAGATCAGCGCGGTCGCAGCGACGCCGGGAGCCACCATCGGCAGCAGCACCGTGCGCATGGTGCGCATCAGCGAGGCACCGTCGATCGAGGCGGCCTCGAGCACCTCACCGGGCACCTCGAGGAAGAACGAGCGCATCATCCATACCGCGATCGGCAGGTTCATCGCCGTGTACAGGACGATCAGGGTGAGGATGTTGTCGAGGATCCGGAGCTGCCCGGCGATCACGTAGATCGGCATGATCACCGCGACCACCGGCAGCATCTTGGTGGAGATGAAGAAGAACAGGAAGTCCTGGGTGCGCTTGACCGGCCGGATGCTCACCGCGTAGGCGGCGGGGACGGCCAGCACCAGCACCAGCAGCGTCGAGCAGACGGTGGCGATCACCGAGTTCAGCAGGTAGCTGCCTGCCCCGGCGGTGTCGATGATCGCGGCGTACTGGTCCAGGGTCGGGGTGAAGAAGAAGGTCGGCGGGTTCGAGGCCGCCTGGCTCTCCTGCTTGAAGCTGGTCAGCACCATCCATGCCACGGGGGCGAAGAAGAGCAGTCCCGCGACCCAGGCCAGCACGGACAGGATGAGCCCGCTGGTCCTGCCCTTGGGGCGGCGCGGCGTGATCGGCGTCGAGGCGGGGGGACGGGCATCGAGGGTCGAGGTGCTCATGACTGCTCCTTGGAGTTGATGCTCGTGAAGATCAGGCGCAGCGCGAAGGTCGCCAGGATGATCGTGGCGATCACCGTGATCACGCCCATCGCGGAGGACTGCCCGATGTCGAAGCCGAGGAAGGCGCGCTGGTAGATGTAGAACGGCAGGTTGGCGCTGGCCGTGCCGGGCCCGCCCGCCGTCATCAGGTAGATCTGATCGAAGGTGTTCACCACGTAGATCGCTCCGAGCAGCACCGACAGCTCGAGGTAGAACCGCAGGTGGGGCAGGGTGATGTGCGCGAAGGTCTGCAACGGTCCGGCACCGTCCATGGAAGCGGCCTCGAGCACGTCACCGGTCTGGGACTGCAGTCCGGCCAGGAGCAGCAGCATCATGAACGGCGTCCACTGCCACACCAGCGCGATGATGATCGAGAGCATCGGCAGCTGGCTGGTCCAGTCCACGGGGGAGATCCCCACGACGCCGATCAGCCAGTTCACCAGGCCGTAGGTGGGGTCGAACATCGAGATCGCCCAGAGCATCGCCCCGGCCACCGGCATGATCAGGAACGGCGTGATCAGCAGGGTACGGATGAAGCCGCGGCCGAAGAACTTCCGGTCCAGCAGCAGCGCCAGGCCCAGGCCGATCACCAGCGAGACCATCACGCACCCGAAGGTGATGAGGATCGAGTTCAGGGCGGCGGTGCGGAACGTGGAGTCGAGGAAGATGTCGAGGTAGTTGCGCAGGCCCACGAACTCTTCGCCCTCGGGGCGCAGCAGGTTGCGGGAGCGCAGCGAGTACCAGATCGTCAGCAGGAACGGGATCTGGGTGCAGATGACCACGAACAGGAACGCGGGCATCAGCGGCAGTCGGCGCCGCCAGGCCTCGGCCTTCGAGTGGTCGCCGTCGTGCGCGGCGCGTGGTGCGTCGGCCGACGGGGTGCGCGGTGCGTCGGCCCCGCGGCCGACGGGGGTGTCGGTGGCGGTGCTCATCGGTCCGTCTCCTTCGGCTGGTGGCTCGCTGCTGGTGACGTGGCTGGCGCCATCGCTCAGCCCTCCCATCCGTAGGTGCGGGCGACCGATTCGGCGAAGCCCTGCGACTGCTCCAGCGCCTCGTCGACGCTCTTCTGGCCGGCGATCGCGGCGGAGAACTGCTGGCCCACCCGGGTGCCGAGGTCCTGGAACTCGGGGATGCCCACGAACTGCAGGCCCGGGTAGGGGACCTCCTCGGTCATGGACTGCTCCTGGGTGGCGGCCGCCATCGAGTTCAGGGTGGGCTCGGCGTAGGTCTTCGAGAGCTCGGCATACTCGGGGATCTCATAGGTGGACAGCCGCGAGCCGGGCGGCAGCGCCTCCCAGCCGATCTCCTCGCCCACCAGGTGGAAGTAGTCGGGGTGGGTCATCCAGGCGATGAACTCCCAGGCCGCGTCCTTCTTCTCGCTGGTCTCCGGGATGGCCAGCGCCCAGGAGTACAGCCAGCTGGTGGACTCGGTGAGTTCCGTCGGTCCCAGGGCGTACCCGGTCTTGCCGACGACCGTCGAGGAGCGGGGGTCCTCGATGCCGGAGACCATCGAGGTGGCGTCGAACCACATGGCGGCGTTGCCCTGGCTGACCAGGGTCAGGCAGTCGCCGAAACCGGAGGTCGCGGCACCGGGCTGGCCGAAGGTGCGCACGGTGTCGACGTAGGTGCTCACCGCCTCGTGCACCTCGGGGGACTCGAGGGTGGGGGCCCAGTCCATGTCGAACCAGCGGCCGCCGAAGGTGTTGATGACGGTGTTCATCGGGGCGAGGTTCTCGCCCCAGCCGGCCAGTCCGCGCAGCGCGATGCCGGTCATGCCGGCGTCGGGATCGTGGAGGGCTTCGGCGAACTCCCGCAGCTCGTCCCAGCTGGGGCGTTCGGGCATCTCGAGCCCTGCTGCGTCGAAGAGGTCCTGGCGGTACACGAGGAACGCGCTCTCGCCGTAGAAGGGCACCGAATGCATGGCGCCGTCCACGGTCAGGGCGTCCTTGATGGTGGGGATGAAGTCCTCGGGCTGGTAGCCGTCGGTCCCCGCGATGTACGGCTCGAGGTCGGTGAGCCAGCCGTTGGCGGCCCACAGCGGCGTCTCGTAGTTGGAGATCATCACGACGTCGAACTCGCCGCCGCCGGAGGCGACCGAGGCGGTGATCTTGGCGCGCGCCTCGTTCTCCGGCAGGGACACGAAGCGCACGTCGATGTCGGGGTGCTGCTTCGTGAAGTGGTCGATGAGGCTGATGGCGTCCTGCATCTGCGGGTTCGAGACGATCGCGACGACGATCGACTCCCGGTCGCCGGAGCCGCCGCCGCAACCGGCCAGCCCCGCGGCGCCCAGGCCGGCGAGGCCCGCTCCGAGGACGGTGCGTCGGCGCGGCCGCGCGGCGGTCGGGGCCGATGGGGTCGAGCCTGCGGCGCGGGCGGCCGACGCTCGGGTGCGTGCCGCGACGCCGGCCGACGGGGGCGGGGGCGAGGAGGCGGAGGTGCGTGGCGGACGCTGGAGGTGCGATCCCATGGGCAGTTCTCCTGTGAACGGCTCGTGGCCGGACGGTCCAGTGCTGGCTCGTCGCGGCGGAGGAGGGTCCGAGGTCCGGGAGGGTCCGCTCGAGGACGGATCCGCGGTCCGGGGAATCGGTGGGTGAGGGGCGAGCC
>JAKDUN010000318.1 GCA_030457675.1 Brachybacterium sp.
CCGGGCGGTCCGGCCCACAGACCGAGTGCGACCCGCGGCATGCCTCCCGACGGGGGAGCCGTGCCGCAGGTTGCACTCGACGAGGCCGAGGGCGAAGGAACTAGAACGGGTTCGGGGTCAGCGTGTACTTCGACTGCAGGTACTCGTGGATGCCCTCGGCGCCGCCCTCGCGGCCCAGTCCCGACATCTTCCAGCCGCCGAAGGGTGCCGCGGCGTTGGAGATCACGCCCATGTTCAGACCCATCATCCCGGTCTCCAGCAGCTCGATCATCCGCTGCCCGCGGGCGAGGTCCTTCGTGTACACGTAGGAGACCAGCCCGTACTCGGTGCTGTTCGCCAGACGCACGGCCTCCTCCTCGGTGTCGAAGGGGACGATCGCGAGCACCGGTCCGAAGATCTCCTCGCGCAGCAGCTCGCTGTCCTCGCGCACGTCCGTGAGCACCGTGGCCTCGAAGAAGGTGCCGTCACCCTCGACCTTCCGGCCGCCCGTGGTGAGCGTCGCGCCACGATCGACCGCATCAGAGACGAGCGTGCCGGCCTTGGCCACCGCGTCCTCGTCGATCAGCGGGCCGATGGTCACCCCCTCCTCGGTGCCGCGGCCCATGCCGAAGGACTCGACCTTCTCGGTGACCCGTCGGGCGAACTCCTCGGCCAGCGAGCGGTGCACGATGAAGCGGTTCGCGGCGGTGCAGGCCTGGCCGATGTTGCGGAACTTCGCGAGCATCGCGCCCTCGACCGCGGCATCCAGATCCGCATCCTCGAAGATCACGAACGGGGCGTTGCCGCCCAGCTCCATCGAGGTGCGCAGCACGCCGGTCGCCGCCTGGGACAGCAGCTTCTGCCCCACCTCGGTGGACCCGGTGAAGGAGAGCTTGCGCAGCCGCGGATCGGCGAGGATCGGCTCGGAGACCGCGCGGGAGGAGCGGGAGGTGACCACGTTGACCACGCCCGCCGGCAGCCCCGCCTCCTCGAGCAGCTTCACGAACGCCAGGGTGGTCAGCGGCGTGAGCTGCGCCGGCTTGATGACCACGGTGCAGCCGGCCGCGAGCGCCGGGGCGATCTTGCGGGTCGCCATCGCCAGCGGGAAGTTCCACGGGGTGATCAGGAAGCACGGCCCCACCGGATGCTGGGAGACGATCGTGCGCCCGGTGCCCTCGGGGTTCGCGCCGTAGCGGCCCTGGACGCGCACCGCCTCCTCGCTGAACCAGCGCAGGAACTCACCGCCGTACGTCACCTCGCCGCGGGACTCGGCCAGGGGCTTGCCCATCTCCAGCGTCATCAGCAGCGCGAACTCCTCGGCGCGCTCGGTGAGCAGCTCGAAGGCCCGCCGCAGCAGCTCGCCCCGCTCCCGGGCCGGGGTCCGCGACCAGGCGGGGAACGCCTCGGCAGTGGCGTCCATGGCGGCCTGCGCGTCGGCGCTCGAGGCCGAGGCGATCGTGCGGATCACCTCGCCGGTGGCGGGGTCACGGACGTCCAGGGTCTCCCCGTCCTCCGCGGGGCGCCAGCGCCCGTCGATGAACAGCTCGTCGGGGACGCCGGCCAGCAGCTCCTGCTCCCGCTTCTCGGTCTGGCGGTTCTCAGTCATGGCTCTCCTCGCGATGTCGTGCTCGGGTGGTGGTCTAGATGGTGGTCACGCGGCAGTGCTGGGGTCGGCGGCGCTGGTGGACGCGGCGTCGGCGGCGGGCAGCAGGTGCCCACGGAAGAACTCTGCCAGTCCCGCGGTGTCCGTGAGGGAGAAGATCCCGGCCACGTACTGGTCCGGCCGCACCACCACCACGGCGCCGTCGCGCGAGATGCCGCGGGTGGCGAAGATGTCCACCGGATCGAAGAACTCCGGGTCACGGCGATCGGTGGCGTAGACCCGCTCGTAGTCGGTCAGCTGGAACGGGCCGGACCGGGTCCGGAAGATCTCCGGGGCATCGGTGAACTCCATCTCGTGGTGTCCCTGCTGGTAGATCACCTTGATGTCGAACATCGCATCGAGATCGGCGCCGGCGGGGGTGTGCGCCGCGACGGGGGAGTCGGGCGCCTCCAGCATCCACTGCGCCCAGTCGCGCAGCGGGGAGTCGACGGCCGACGGGGCGGCGGAGTCGGCGAAGGCGTACAGGCGCCAGCGGCCGTCGGCCCGTGCATGGTGGCCGAGGTGGACGGGATTGGTGTCGCTGACGCGGACCACCCGCTCGGACTTGAACCGCTTGCCGATCGGGTACCCGGTGGCGAGCTCCTGGCCGGGCCCTTCACGGGTGATCATCGAGTCGGTGTACTCGGTCATGAAGCCGAAGGGGAACTCGCTGGTGCGCACGTAGAACTCCGCGACCTCGTCCGGGCCGCCGAGCTCCTCGGGCTTCTTCGCCATCAGTGAGGACCACTCGCGGTCGAAGTCGATGAGGTCCTTCGCGACCACCTGCCGCTCGGCGGAGTAGGTGTCCAGCAGCGAGGCGGGGCTGCGGCCGGTGAGCACCTGCCCCAGCTTCCAGGCCAGGTTGAAGCCGTCCTGCATGGAGACGTTCATGCCCTGCCCGGCTTTGGCGGAGTGGGTGTGGCAGGCATCGCCGGCGATGAACACGCGCGGGGTGCGCGTGCCGCGGTCCTCGGGCAGCACGTCGTCGAAGCGGTCGGTGAGGCGGTGGCCCACCTCGTAGATGCTGGACCAGGCCACATCGCGGACCTCGATCGTGTACGGATGGAGGATCTCATTGGCCTTCGCGACCACGGTCTCCAGCGGGGTCTGGCGCACCGTGCCGCCGTCGTCCTCCGCGACCGTGCCGAGGTCCACGTACAGCCGGATCAGGTACCCGCCCTCGCGGGGGATCAGCAGGATGCTGCCGCCGTCGTGGGACTGGATCGCGCACTTGGTGCGGATGTCGGGGAAGTCGGTGTCGTAGACGACGTCCATGACGCCCCAGGCGTGCAGGGCCTTGTCGCCCTGCATGGTGCAGCCGATCGACCTGCGCACCCGGGAGTGGGCGCCGTCGCAGCCGTAGACGTACTTCGCGCGCACGGTCCGCTCGGTGCCCTCCTCAGGGCCGGCGGTGCGGCGCAGGGTGACGGCGACCGGGTGCTCCTCGCCCTCGGTGACGGTGAGCTCGCCGGTGAACTCCCAGCCGTAGTCGGGGGTGACCCGTGCCGGGCCGCGCTGGGCCGCCTCGAGGTAGTAGTCCAGCACCCGCGCCTGGTTCACGATGAGATGCGGGAACTCGCTGATCCCGCGGGCGTCGTCATCGGTGCGGGAGGTGCGGATGATGTGCTTCGGGTTCTCCGGGTCCGGGCCCCAGAAATTCATCTCGGTGATCCGGTAGGCCTCGGCGATGATCCGCTCGGCGAAGCCGAAGGCCTGGAAGGTCTCCACGCTCCGGGCCTGGATGCCGTCGGCCTGGCCCAGCTCGAGCCGGCCGGGGCGGCGCTCGATGATGCGGGTGTGGACGTCCGGGTACTGGGCGAGCTGCGCGGCGGCGATCACGCCGGCGGGGCCGGAGCCGACGATCAGCACATCCATGGTGTCGGGGAGCTCGTCGGGCCGCTCCGTCCCGGTGCCGGCGGCCGCGGCGACCCGCGGTTCGGTGGAGAGATAGCCGTGGTGGTGGAACTGCATCGTTCTGCCTTCCTGCCCAGGAGCGGGACCGT
>JAKDUN010000017.1 GCA_030457675.1 Brachybacterium sp.
AGCGGTGCTCGACGGCTCGGCGCAGTGCGTCGAGGATCGTCTCGGGATCACCGGCCGGGTCGATGCCGTGCTGGGCGCACCAGTCGGCGGAGCCCAGGCGCGGGTCGGCCAGGCGCAGCCGGTGCCCGCCGGCGGGACCCGCCAGGGTGATCGCGTCCCACCCGGCCGAGGGGACCTGGTCGCGGTGGTGCGCGATCAGTCCGCCGCGCAGGTGGGCGCGGGTGCTGGTGGGAGCGGTGCGCACGGCCTCGTCCACCTCGCTCTGACTGACCAGGGTGGGCACCGCACCGGCGGTGCGGAGCTTGTCGAACAGGCCCCGGCCGGGACGAAGGTCGGAGTACTGCAGGTCCACCATCGCCAGGCGCGGGTCTCCCCAGTCCAGGCCGTGGCGGCCCCGGTAGCGTTCGAGCAGCTGCAGCTTGGCGACCCACTCCACCCGGTCGGCCGCGCGCATCGGGTCCGCCTCGAGCAGGTCGAGGATCTCGCCCCAGCGGCGCAGCACCTGCGCCGTCTCCTCATCGGTGCGGTCGGCGACGGCGGCGAGGGCGTCCAGCAGAGTGCGCTGGATCTGCAGCGCCGTGAGCCGGCGGCCGTCGACGAGCTCGACCGTGGCGGCCAGGCTCGGGTCGTGGCTGATGGCGCGGACCGCGGCGACCGGGTCGGCGAGGCGCAGGTCCGGGAGGATCGCGGTGCCGGTGCGGTGCTCGGACTCGAGTGCGGCGAGCATCAGCGAGGTGGTGCCGAGCTTGAGGAAGGTGGACTCCTCCAGCAGGTTCGCGTCGCCGATGATCAGATGCAGGCGGCGGAAGCGGGTGGGATCCGAATGCGGTTCGTCGCGGGTGTTGACGATCGGCCGATTCAATGTCGTCTCCAACCCCACCTCGGCCTCCATGAAGTCGGCGCGGGAGGAGAGCTGGAAGCCGGGATGCTCGCCCCGGGTGCCGATCCCCACCCGGCCGGAGCCCACCAGCACCTGGCGGCTCGCCAGGAACGGCAGCAGCGCGGTGACGACGCGCTCGAAGGGTACGGCGCGGTCCACGAGGTAGTTCTCGTGGGTGCCGTAGGAGGCGCCCTTGCCGTCGGTGTTGTTCTTGTACAGCGCCACCTCGGGGATCCCGTCGGCCGCGGCGAGGATCGCCATCGCCCGCCGGGCGATCTCCTCCCCGGCGCGGTCGGTGACCACGGCCTCCCGGGCGCGCAGCACCTCGGGCGCGGAGTACTCGGGATGGGCATGGTCGACGTACCAGCGGGCACCGTTGCGCAGCACCGCGTTGCCGATCGAGCGCTGCGAAGCCCAGGCGAGCACCTCGGCGTCGTCCCCCTCGGGGGCGATCTCGGGTCCGGCCAGCGGCATGTCCCTCTCGACGCTGGGCACGTGGGCGTCGCGCACCTCGTCGGTGAGCTGGCTGGGGTGGGCGGCGGCGCGCTGCAGCTCGAATCCGCGGGCATCCCGCAGCGGGGTCTCATCGCCGTAGTCCCAGCGCACGCGGCGGCCGCGCTCCCCCTCGAGGGGATCGAGCAGGGCGTAGGCCCCCACCACCAGGTGGGAGAGCAGGATCGAGGAGCCCGCCCCGGAGCGGGCCCGGTCCTCGAGATCGGCGTGGACCACCCCGAACTCGGTCTCGAGACCCATCACCCGCTCGGTGGTCAGCGCCGCAGCGTCGCCGGGCGGTTGGACGTCCTCGGGCTGCTGGGTCATGCCGTGACCTCCTCCTCGGAGGTGGCATGCGTGCGGCCCTGCAGCGGCACGATCGCCTCGACGCGGCGACGCCCGCCACCGGGCAGGCCGGTCACCCGTGCCCAGTCCTCGGGGTGGGCGGCCGAGGGCATGTCCTCGTTCTCCACGAACTCCGCGGTGATCGCCGCCTGCAGGTGCTGGGCGGCCAGTCCCACGTCCCCGGTGGCCAGCTGGTCCTTCACCGCCAGCTTCTTCGCCCGGTCCACGATGTTGCGCAGCGTGGCGCCGGAGACGAAGTCGCGGAAGTGGAGGGTGTCCTGCCCGCCGTCGGAGTACTCGACCCGCACGAAGGCAGAGGCCGGGCCCTCGTCGTAGATCTCGCGGGCGGCGAGATCCAGCAGCTGCTCACGGTCCTCGCGCACCGGGACGGTCTGGTCGAGGTAGAGGGAGAGGATGTCGCGGCCGGCGCGCTGGTTGGGCCGGCGCACCCGGATCTTCACGTCCAGCCGGCCGGGCCGCAGGATCGCGGGGTCGATCATGTCCTCACGGTTGGAGGCGCCGATGACGATGACGTTGTCCAGTCCCTCGACACCGTCGATCTCGGCCAGCAGCTGGGGCACGATCGTGGTCTCCACATCGCTGGACATGCCGGTGCCGCGGGTGCGGAAGAGCGCTTCCATCTCGTCGAAGAAGATCACCACCGGGTGGTCGGCCGCGGCCTTCTCCCGGGCGCGCTCGAACACGAGGCGGATCGACCGCTCGGTCTCACCCACGTACTTGTTCAGCAGTTCGGGGCCCTTGACGTTGAGGAAGGCGGAGTTCTCCAGCGCCTCGGTCACGCTCACGCCGCGCACCTCGGCGCTGCGCAGCACCAACTCGTGAGCAACCGCTTTGGCGATCATCGTCTTGCCGCAGCCGGGCGGGCCGTACAGCAGCACGCCCTGCGGCGGGCGCAGGCCGTAGGTGCGGTAGAGGTCCTGCTGCAGGAAGGGCAGCTCGACGGCGTCGCGGATCGCCTCGATCTGCTCCCCCAGCCCCCCGATCTGGTCGAAGGAGACTTCCGGGACCTGTTCGAGGACGAGGTCGGTGATCTCGGCGCGGTCGATGCGCTCGAGCACCAGCTGGGACTTCAGGTCCACCAGGACGTGGTCGCCGGGGTGGAGCTGCTCGTCGGTGAGAGTGCCGGCGCGGCGCAGCACGCGGGTGTCATCGGGGGCGACGGCCACCAGCAGGCGGGAGTCGGCCAGCTCCTCGACCACGGGCACGACGTTGCCGGCATCGCTGGGGGCGACGGCCTCCACGGCGGCCAGGGACTCGTTCAGGCGCAGCTCGGCACCGGGCTGGAGCGCGTCCAGATCCAGGGATGCGGCGGTCGCCACCCGCAGCCGGCGGCCGTGGTGGAGCACGTCGATGGTGGTGCCCTCGCAGCGACGCAGGAAGGTCGCATACGAGTTCGGCGGGTCACCGACCCGTTCGAGGTCGCTCCTGAGCTCGACGATCTGCGCCCGCGCGGAGCGCAGTCCCGTGGTCAGGCGGTCGTTGTGATCCGCGAGCTGCTCCAGCTCCGCGGTCATCTCGGCGTAGGTCTTCATGCTGCTGCGGTCTCCTTCCTGGGCGCGCTCACCGGTCGCGGCCCTGTCGCAGGTCGCGCAGCGCCCGCTTGAGCTTGCGCGGCGCGACCCCCCGCTCCCCGACGTCCTGGGTGCTCCATTCGCCCTCGGAGCCGCCGAACCCCTCGTTGTCGGGATGGTTCAGCTCCTCCTCGAGGCGGGAGCCGGGCGCCGGCCGGGTGGTGCGGCGCAGCGCCTGGGTGCCGTGGGCGGTGCGGCGGGCGGTGAGCAGGAACCCGGTATGGGCGTTCATGCGGTGCTCGGGGCGGACGGCGAGCCCCTCGAGGTGCCAGGGGCGCACGAAGGACTCCCAGGCATAGGGCTCCGTGAACTCTCCATGCTCGCGCAGCGCCTCGGCGGTCCGCGAGAGCTGGGTGACGGTGGCGACATAGGCGAGGTACACCCCGCCGGAGACCAGCACCTCTGCGGCGGCGTCCACGCACTCCCAGGGGGCGAGCATGTCCAGCACCACGCGGTCCACGGCGGGCTCGCCGGGCGAGAGCGTCGGGGCGAGGTCCTGGAAGTCCCCGACGGACAGCTCCCAGGAGGGATGCTCTCCGCCGAAGTAGGTCTCGACGTTCTCGCGGGCCACCTCGGCGAAGTCTTCGCGCCGTTCGATGGAGTGCACCGAGCCCTCGGGGCCGACGGCGCGCAGCAGCGCGGTGGTCAGGCCCCCGGAGCCGACACCGGCCTCGAGCACTCGGGCGCCGGGGAAGATGTCTCCCCACATCAGGATCTGTGCGGAGTCCTTGGGGTAGATGATCGCGGCGCCGCGCGGCATCGACAGCATGTAGTCGGCGTACAGCGGCCGCAGCGCCTGGTAGGTGATGCCGTGGGAGTTCGCGACCACGACCCCGTCGTCGGCCCCGATCAGCTGGTCGTGGCGGAGCACGCCCCGGTGCGAGTGGAACTCTCCGCCGGGCTTCAGGGTGATGGTGTGCAGGCGGTTCTTGGCATCGGCGAGCTGGACCTTGTCACCGAGGGCGAAGGGCCCGGTGCGATCCAGGCCGCGTCGGGGCGCGCGGGGCGCGGGACCCGGCGACCCGTCGTGGGCGGCGGGCTGCGGCTGATCAGTCATGCTCTCCAGCATATGGCCCGCGCAGCGGGGCCGACCATGATGTTCACCGTCCGCGCAGGAGGGCGTTGACGTCGGCGCTCATGATCACACCGCGGGCGCTGCCGTCCTCGGCCAGGACCAGGTATGCCGGGGCGGGACGGGAGAGCATCGCCTCGATGAGGTCATCTCCCCGCAGCGATGCCGGCAGGGCTCCGAGCTCGCCGATCGCCCTGGCGACCGCGAGGACCGGGGTCCCTGGACGCTGGGCGGCCGGCACCGCGGCGGCCGCGGCCGGATCGATCCGGGAGGCTCGGCCGACGCTGCCCGGACCGGTGGTGGTGCGATCCAGGATCAGCACCGTGGAGAGGTCGGCGGAGGGGTCGAGGTCCGCCAGCGGCGCCTGCGGCGCGAGGATCCGCACCGGGGTGGCGAGGGAGGTGGCGTCCAGGGTGCGGATCCGGCCCTGCAGCGCGGCTCCGGTCAGCGCCTGCGTGGCACCCTGCCAGAGCATGCCGGCGATCAGCAGCGCCCAGACCAGGGTCAGCAGGGAGAACCCGCCGGCGCCGCCGTCGCGCATGATCCGCCACAGCGGATAGGCCACCACCGCCACAGCGATGGCACGTCCCAGCCAGGCCGTGATGCGCGTGCCGAGCTCGGGGCTCTTCAGCGCCGCGCCGAGGAGCGTCTCGAGGGCGCGGCCGCCGTCCATGGGCAGCCCGGGCAGCAGGTTGAACACCGCGAGCACCAGATTCAGCCAGGAGCTGATGGAGACGAACACAGACAGGGCCGTGCCGGGTTCGGACAGCTGCACGGCACCGAAGCACAGCCCGGCCAGGAGCAGGTTCGCCAGCGGACCGGACAGCGAGACCAGCAGCGAGCCGAGTGTGGACATCTGTCGGGAGCGGTACTGGGTGTGCCCGCCCCACAGGGTCAGGGCGATGTGGTCGACGCTGGCACCGAATGCGCGCGCGACCAGGGCATGAGCACCCTCGTGCACGAGCACGGAGACGATCATGAACAGCCCGATGCCGATCGCCAGCAGCACCGCGGTGGTCGGTGCGACGCCCCCGCGGGCGAGCGAGGGGTACATGATCACGGCGAACAGGAGCACGGTGATCAGGGTGCCGGGGCTGACGCGCAGCGGCGGCAGCGGCCCGAGGCGCAGCGTAGGGCTGGTCATCATCGGTCTCCTCCGCCACCCGGGCGGGGATCCCCAGGCAGGCCGAGGATAGCCCGTGATCCTGAGCCGGGGATGAGGTGCCTATGATGGGGTGATGAGTCGAATCGCCATCACGGCTTTCAGCGGATGGAATGATGCCGGCGAGGCAGCCACCGGAGTGATCGAGCATCTGCACGAGGTCTGGCCCACCCGGCCGGCCGGTGCGGTCGATGCCGAGGAGTTCATCGACTTCCAGATCAACCGTCCCGAGATCCGCACCACCGAGGAGGGAGTGCGGGTCATCACCTGGCCGGACACCCTGGTGCACCTGGTGACCCCGCCGCGCGGCCCCGAGATCGTGACCGTGATGGGCCCGGAGCCCTCACTGCACTGGAAGCGCTACTGCGACGAGGTGCTCGAGCAGCTGCAGGCGCTGGATGTCAGCTCCGTGCTCGCCCTGGGGGCGCTGCTCGCGGACTCCCCGCACACCCGGCCGCTGCCGGTCTCCGCCCAGGTGGAACCGGTGCCGACCCAGCCCGTGGCGGGCTCCGAGCTGTACTCCGGCCCGATCGGCGTGCCCACGATCCTGGCCCGTCGCACCGCCAGTGCCGGGCTGCGCACCACGAGCATCTGGGTGCAGGTCCCCCACTACGTCTCGCAGAACTCTTCGCCGAAGGCGGTGCTGGGACTGATGCGCGAGGTGCAGGACCTCGTCAGCGCCCCGATCCCGCTCGATGAGCTGATCGAGGACGCGGAGGCCTGGGAGCGCGGGGTCGATGAGCTGGCGCGCACCGACGAGGACGTCGCGGAGTATGTCGCCCAGCTGGAACGGGCACAGGATGCGGCCGCGCTGCCCGAGGCCAGCGGCGACGCGATCGCCAAGGAGTTCGAGCAGTTCCTGCGCCGACGGCGCGAGACGGACTGAGCGCGCCGCCTCAGCCCTGGAGCGTGATCCCGAACAGCGCGTCGAGCGCGGCGGGCACGTCGCCGGGTCCGGAGGCCGCTTCGTCGGGTGCGTCAGGCCCCGTGGCGGTCCCCACCTCCGCCCAGGCATCCAGCGCCTCCAGCGCGCGCACGGTGTCGAGGTCGTCGCGCAGGGCGGCCCGCATCTCCTCGACCGTCGTCGGGAAGCGGCCGCCGCGGCGGGCGGCGGCGCGATAGCGCTCGATCCGGGCTCTCGCCTGCTCGAGCTCCTGCGCGGTCCACTCCCAGTCGCTGCGGTAGTGGTGCGCCATCAGCACCAGGCGGATCACCATCGGATCCACGCCCTCGTGCACCAGGCGGTGGACGAACACCAGGTTGCCCAGGGATTTGCTCATCTTCTCGCCCTCATGGCCGACCATGCCGCTGTGCGCATAGGCGGCGGCGAAGGGGCGTCCCAGCGCCACGGAGTGCGCCGCGCTGAGGTCGTGGTGGGGGAAGACCAGATCGCTGCCGCCGGCCTGGATGTCGAAGGGCAGGCCGATCGACTCCTCGGCGATGCACACGCACTCGACGTGCCATCCGGGCCGACCGCGGCCGAGCTCGGCGGCGTCCCAGGCGGGTTCGCCCTCGCGCTCGGCGCTCCACAGCAGCGGATCGAAGCGGCCTCGCTTGCCCTCGCGGTCCGGGTCTCCGCCGCGCTCGGCGAAGACCTCGAGCATCTGCGCCTCGGTCCAGCCGGAGACGTCCCCGAGGGCGCCGTCCTGGGAGAGGTCGAGGTACCAGTCGGGACCGGCGGCGTCGCTCGCCGCCACCGGATAGGCACGCCCTCGCTCGTGCAGGGTGCGGACCACCGCGATGATCTGATCCATCGCCTCGCTCACGGACCGGTAGGTCTCCGGGGCGATGATCCGCAGCGACTCCATGTCCTGGGTGAACAGCTCGACCTGGGAGGCGGCGAGATCGCGCCAGTCCACCCCGTCGCGGTCGGCGCGCTCGAGCAGCGGATCATCGACGTCGGTGATGTTCTGCGCCATCTCGACCTCGAGGCCGGTGTCGTGCATCGCCCGTCGCATCAGGTCGGCGGCGTGATAGGTCGCCGCGTGACCCAGGTGGGTGGAGTCGTACGGCGTGATGCCGCAGACGTACAGCCGGGCGCTGCCCGGGGTGAGCGGGAGGATCGGCGCGACCCTGCCGGCGCGGGTGTCGAACAGCCTCAGCGGGAGTCCGGAGGCAGGGAGGGGATCAAGAGCGGGGGAGGTCCAGGAATGCACCCATCGATCATACGATCAGCAGCCCGGGAACTGCTCAGGCCCCTCCCAAGGGATCGATCACACCGAACCAGAGCAGGCCCAGCAGCACCAGTCCCGCGACGACGCGGTAGATGACGAACATCAGGTAGGAGTGGTTCTCGATGATCCGCATGAACCAGACGATCACGGCGTAGCCCACCCCGAAGGCCACCACGGTCGCCACCACCATCGCCATCAGGGAGGGCTCCCCCGCCGCCACGGCGGCGGCCCGGCCATCGGCCGTCAGCAGCGCCGGCACCTCCTGGGCCGCCTTGTACAGACCGGAGGCGAACACTGCCGGGACCGCCAGCAGGAAAGCATAGCGAGCGGCGGCCTCGCGCTTGTATCCCATCAGGAGACCGGCGGTGATGGTGCCGCCGGAGCGGGAGACCCCGGGGATCAGGGCCAGCGCCTGGGCGAGCCCGAAGATGATGCCGTCGCGCACGGTGAGCTGGGTGAGCTCCTTGCGCTGCGGGGCGATCCGGTCGGCGAGCCCCAGCAGCAGGCCGAAGAGGATCAGCATCGCCGAGGTGATGTAGAGGTTCCGCAGGCTGTAGTCGATCTGCTCCTCGAACAGCAGTCCCAGCACTCCGATCGGGATGGAGCCGAGGATCACCAGCCAGCCCATGCGCACGTCCGGGTCCGAGTGCGGGACCTTGCCGGCCAGTGCTCGGAACCACCTGCCGATGATGCGGCTGATGTCGTTCCAGAAGTAGATCAGCACCGCCGTCTCGGTGCCCAGCTGGATGATCGCGGTGAACGCGGCACCGGGATCCTGCCCGGGGTCCATCAGCTCGCCGACCACGCGGACGTGAGCGCTCGAGGAGATCGGGAGGAACTCGGTCAGCGCCTGGACCAGCCCCAGGATGACCGCCTCGATGAACGACATGAACACTCCTCGATCGACTCAGGCATCCGACGGCGCCGCGGCGGAGATCACGGGCCCCGCACAGAGTACGCGGCGCCGGGCGGTCGGCCCGGCGCCGCGCAGCGGAGCAGTGGTGAAGAGTACGTGGAGGTACCGGGGAGGATCCCGTGCGGGTCCGGTGCTCAGCGCCCGGAGTCATCCTCGTCGTCGTACTCCTCATCGTCCTCGTCGTCTCCGTCGTCGTCTCCGTCGTCGTCGAAGTCGTCGAGGTCATCGAAGTCGTCGTCATCGTCGTCGTCATCGTCGTCGTCGAAGACGATCAGCGGCGTGGCGATCTCATAGGCGTCGAAGAGGGCGTCGTCATAGGCGTCGAAGGCCGTGGCGAGCTGCTCCGTCGCCGCATCGAGTGCGGGGTCGTCGTCACCGCGCGAGGCGGCTGCCGCCTCGTAGTGACGTTCGAAGGCAGCGATCAGCGCAGCAAGAGTGGAGCGAGGATCCGAGTTCATGCTTGGACGGTACATCGTCCGACGGCACAATGGACAGTGGAACGTGGGACCAGGTCCGATGCTGGTCACCGAGCACAGGAGGAAACTGTTGATCCGACCCCGCACTGCCCTCGTCGCCGGCGTCCAGCACGTCCGCGATCCGCGCCAGTGGCGCGATCTTCCCGTCGAGCGGGGACGGCGCGCTGAGGACTATGAGTTCCGGATCCTCACCGTGCCGCACGGCACCTCGATCGGGCAGGTGCGGGCCGAACTGGCCGAGCAGGCGGAGTATGGGCGCTGGGAGCATGCCCGCACGCGCCTGTACATCGGTGGAGGCCGGAAGGTCTGGATGCGGCGGCGCATCATTCGCGTCAGCTCCACCCTGTAGGGCACGTCACCACGTCATACGCAGCACCAGCACGGCCTCTTCGAGCGAGAGGTCGTCTCGGCGCGCTGCACCGGCCAGCCGGCGGGCCGCTTGTGCGACGGCCGAGGAGACCGGTGCCGCCTGGTCGCTGACCCGGGTGCCGGAACCGGCCCGGGAGACCAGGAGACCGTCGGCCTCCAGGGAGCGATAGACCTTCGCGACCGTGCCCGGGGCGACGTCGAGGTCCGAGGCGAGCTGGCGGACGGACGGCAGGCGCTCCCCCCGCCCCAGCCGACCGGTGGTGATCAGTCCGCTGATCTGGTCCTGGATCTGCCGGGCGGGACTCCCCTGATCAGGGGACACCGTGATGATCATGACCGCACCGCAGTACGGGCGGCACGGGCGGCCGAGGGGACGGTCACGGCGGTCAGCGCCGTGAAGACCCACAGCGCGAGTCCGAGGACGCCGGCCACCTGTGCCAGGAGGTCCAAGGACCCGGTGAGGGCGGAGAACGGCGTGCCGGCGGAGAAGGAGAGGTCGTCACTGCCGGAGAAGGAGCCGGTCATCCGCGACGTGTTCGCGAGGGAGCGCACGACCGCCTCCAGGTGCAGCAGCAGCGCTCCGAGGGCGATCCGCGCCGCGTTCGCGCTGCGCAGGTGCCGATCGGTGACGTCGGCGGCCTGCGCCGGATCCAGCGGCGGCCGCGCGATCCGCGTCAGCGTCCACCAGGTGGCGGCGCCCAGCAGGACCCACAGCACGGACGGCACGAGGGAGTAGTGCCATCCGTAGATGGTCGCCCCGATCGCCCCGGACCCGAAGTCGACGGCGTAGAGGGCATACTCGCCGGCGTCGTTCGGCTGTGAGGCCAGGCCGGCCGCGAGCGTGAGCCCGAGGATGAGGGCGAGGACGCCCAGGAGCGCACAGAGCCACCAGCTGCTGAGGAACGAGCGCCAGGTGCGAGGCGCGAGGAGGGCCCCGGCGGTGGTGCTCGGGCGCGGGCGGACCACGGCGAACGGGAGCAGGGCCGGCAGTCCGAGGACCAGCGGCAGCGCGAACCGGGAGTCGATCAGCGTCCGCCAGACCTCGGTCGGCGCGTCGAGCCGCAGCGGGGCCGCGCCGAGCACCGGATGCAGTGCCATGACCAGCACCGCGATACCGGCCACCACCGCAGCGGGGACGCGGCCGACGAGCACGGGACGGGCCCCGCGCCGGATGACCAGCCAGGCGGCGACGCCGAGCAGGATGCTCGCCAGAGTCGGCCAGAGCAGAATCCACAGCAGCGTCCAAGGCATTGCGCACCTCCGTGGTGTACCAGCGTCGTGATACACAGTGTAGCAGTGCATTGATACACATCGGGGCGCCTGCCGTCCACGATCAGCCGGCGGCACCCCCGCTTCTCGCCTGGTTCTGGTCCAATGGCGTGGTGCCCGAGATCTCCCCGCTCCTGATCGGCGTGCTGCTGGTGGCGTACCTGCCGCCCGCGGCACTGCTGTCCTGGGTCGACGGCGCGGAGCATCGGCTGCCGAACCGCTGGGTGGCGCTGCTCACCGCTGCAGTGGGGACCGCGCTGCTGGCGCTCGCTCTGCTGCGGCCCGCACTGCGCGAGGACCTGCGCACCGCAGCAGTTCTCGCCCTGGTGCTGGGACTCGGGGCGATCCTGGTGGCCCTGATCGCCCCGACGGTGCTGGGGATGGGCGACGCGAAGACGCTCCCGGTGGTGGTGCTGATGGCGGCGTCACTCGGCGGCGAGGTGCTGATCGCCGCCCTGCTGGGCATCACCCTGCTCGCAGGGCTGCTCGGAATGGTGGTAATGGCAGCGACCCGGCGTACCGGGGTGCGCTTCGCCCTCGGCCCGGTGCTGCTGGCAGGGCCGTTCCTGGGGCTGCTCGGCGCCCCGCTGGTCCGTGCCGCGCTCGGCGGGGCCTGAGAGCCCGGAGGGTCAGCCCGGCGGGGCGGTGCGGCGCTGCCGCTGGATCTCGTAGAGCGCGATGGAGCCGGCCACCGCGGCGTTCAGCGAGGACGCGGAACCGCCGATCGGGATCTCGGCGATGACGTCACAGGCCTCCCGCCAGCCGGCACTCATGCCGACGGTCTCGTTCCCGATCACCACCAGGGTGGGCCCGGAGAGGTCCTCCGCGGACAGCTCGTGCCCACCCGCCTCGTCGAGCCCGAGCACCGTCCACGGCTCCCCCAGCGCTCTGCGCGCTGCGATCCACTCCAGCACCTCCCGATGGGAGGGCACCCGCAGCACGGGCAGGGCGAAGATCGATCCGGTGCTCGCACGGATGGCCGCGGGATCCCAGGCATCGGCGCTGTGACCGGTGATCAGCAGGCCCTCGGCGCCGAGCGCATCGGCCGAACGAGCCAACGACCCGATGTTCCCCGGACCGGAGGGACGGTCGAAGACCACCACCACCGCGCTGTCCGTGGGGGTGAGCCGGTCAAGAGCGTCGGAGGGCACCGCGGCCAGCGCCAGCAGCTCCGGCGCGCCGTCCTCCCGCTCCCCCAGCTCGGCCATCAGCTCGGGGGCCACCTCCACCACCGGGGCAGCCGGGGACTCGAGAAGATCCCGCGCCCACCGTGAGGGCTGAGCACGGCCGTCGGACAGCAGCGCCCGGATCTGGACCCCCTGGGCGATCGCCTGGGTGATCGGTCGCACGCCCTGGACGATCATCTCGCCGCCGCGGGTGCGCTTGGTGCGATTGGTCAGCAGCGACTGCCACTGCTGGAACAGGGCGTTGCGGCGCTCCAGCCGCACCGGCAGGGAGGAGCGGTGCTCGTGCCCCGCGGAGCGTCGGCGGCTCACGCTCCGGCCCCGTCGTACCCCAGCTGTCGCCACGTCTCGTAGACGGCGATCGAGACGGCGTTGGCGAGGTTGAGCGAGCGGCGCGCGGGCAGCATCGGGATCCGTACCCGGGAGGTGATCCGTGGATGGGCCAGGACGTCCTCGGGCAGCCCGGTCGGCTCGGTCCCGAACAGCAGGATGTCCTCGCGGGAGTACTCGATGCTGTCGAAGGTGACGTCGGTGTGCGCGGAGAAGGCGAAGACCCGTGCCTCGGGCAGGGCCGCCAGCGCCTGCTCGGCATCGGCGTGGATGCTCACGTCGGCGAGGTCGTGGTAGTCCAGTCCGGCTCGGCGGAGCTTGGTGTCCTCGAAGTCGAAGCCGAGCGGTTCGATGAGGTGGAGGTGTGCGCCGGTGACAGCGGCGAGCCGGATCGCATTGCCGGTGTTGCCGGCGATGACCGGTTCGTGGAGGAAGACGTGGACCATGGCGCAGATTCTCCCACGCGGGCGCGGACGGCCAAGCGCCCCGAGATGACGAAGAGCCCCGGTCCACGTGTGTGGATCGGGGCTCGTATCGAGTGTCCGAGGGGGGACTTGAACCCCCACGCCCTAGAACGGGCACTAGCACCTCAAGCTAGCGCGTCTACCAATTCCGCCACCCGGACGGGTGTTCGCCGCAGCGACGAGAGCAGATTAGCACGGGATCTCGGGTGTCCCGACACTGAAAGCGGCCCTGCCAGCAGGAACGTGAAGACAATCACGCCGGGATATCGACCCGGGCGCGGGCCATGATCCCCTGCAGCACACCCAGTACCGCATCGGTGCTGGTGGTCAGCGCGGAAGGATTCGGCTCCTGCCGCTGCTGGGCGAGATGCAGGCGTTCGGCGAGATCCTGGAGCGCAGCCGCCGCGAGCACCGTCATCGTCGGGTCGGGAGTCTCGAGCGTCACAGGATCCCATGACTCCATCTGCACGAGCAGGTCGACGAGCTCGTCGGCTGCCCCGCACCGGCTCGGGGAGAGCAGGTCGACCCGGGCACGCGCGGCCAGGGCGGTGCAGCGACGCAGGATCATCGTGGCGGTCTCGGAGTCGAGCTGAAGCGGGTGCCCTGCATCGACTGAATCGTTGCCGTTGCCGTTGTCGCTGTCGTCGGGCCCGACGGCCTCGAGAGTCGCTGCGACGATCTCGTGCCGTGCCTCGCGCGCCAGCTCCATGGATAGCCCCTCATGCCTTTCTCCGGGCTCCCCGGGAGCCTGTGCGACGACAATCACTTTACTCGGGCTTTACCTTGCGGGCAAGCCTCGACGGCTATCAGGCCTGTCGATCCCCCGGCGCGCGACCGAGCTCCTGGCGGGCTGCGGCGAGCATCTGCGCCACCGGTGCGGACGGCACCCCGAGCATGGAACGCAGCTGCATATCGGCCTGATGGGCGAGCATCTCGAGCCCGTCGGCGACCTCTCCCCCGGCACCTGCGACCTCGGCTGCCAGCGGGGCCGGCCAGGGGTCGTAGAGCACATCCAGCAGCACGCCGGCCCGCGGGAGGGAGGGCAGGCTGCGCCATTGCGCTGCCACGGCACGCGCACCCTCGAGCGCGAGCGCGCTGATGACCATGTCGGCCGCGAGCACCTCGTGGTGCCGGCCCCAGGGGATGTGCTGGACCTCCGTGCCGTGCTTCGTGGCGAACTCCTGAAGCGGGATCAGCTTCTCCGGCGAGCGGGCGGAGAGCAGCACCGTGTCCACGCCGAGCTCGATGAGAGCGGCGACGGCGCTGAGCGCGGTCGCCCCGGAGCCGAGCACTGCCCCGCTGCCGCCCGTCCCTGCGCCGTGGTCGCGGAGCGTCGCCATGATGCCGTGCACGTCATGGTTCTCGGCACGCCAGCTGCCGTCCTCGCGGCGCAGCAGGGTGTTGGCCACCCCGAGGGCGCGCGAGGTGGCATCGGTCTCCGCGGCCAGGGCAAAGGCTTCCGGCTTGCCGGGCATGGTCACGCTGAGCCCGGCCAGCTCCCTGCCGGGGCCCTGCGTCAGGAACTCCTGGAGCATCCCGGCGGGCACCTCGTGCCGGGTGTACTGGGCGTCGTGGATGTCGAGCGTCGAGTACGCGGTGCGATGCAGGACGGGAGAGAGGGAGTGATCGACCGGGGAGCCGACCACGGCGAAGCGACGGGGTCCCATCAGTTCGACGCTTCCCAGGCCTGCCACTCCTTCACGTTCTCGGTGTGCTCAGCCCAGGTGGCCGCGAACTTCGTCTCCCCGGTCTCGCCGTTCACGCTCACGAAGTAGAGCCAGTCACCGGCCGGCGGGGCGACAGCGGCATCCAACGCGCCTGCGCCGGGTGCAGCAATCGGACCGGGCGGCAGGCCCGTGTGCCGGTAGGTGTTGTACGGATCGTCGGAGGCGCGCTCCGCGTCGGTCGTGGCGACGCTCCCGGACTTGCCGGCCGCGTAGTGGACGGTGGAGTCGAACTGGAGCTTCATCGAGGCGCCGTCGGCCTCGCCCACGCCCGCGAGCCGGTTCTCGATGGTGCGCACCACCTTCCCGTAGTCCTCGGGCCTGCGCACCTCCATCTCCGCGAGCGAGGCGACGGTGAGGGCCCGGTGCCACTGGTCCTCGGGGATCTCCCGGGAGGTGAGCTGCTCCTCCATACGTCCCCACATCATCGCGATGACATCCTCGGCGGTGTCGTCCTCGTAGATGTCGTAGCGGCCGGGCCACAGGTATCCCTCGAGGCTGCCGGCCTCGTTCTCGGGGATGCCATAGGAGGTGTAGTCCTCCGCCGCGGCCTCGAAGTCCTCGACGGGGATCCCGGTCTCCGCGGAGAGCTGCTCCCAGATCTCGGTGAGCCGCTTCCCTTCGGGGATGATCACGCGGTGCCCGGCCAGGTTCGTCGGATCCATCAGGGCAGTCAGTGCGTCCGCCGAGGTCATCTCCAGCTTGAGCGAATAGATGCCAGGTTCGATCTGGGCGGCGTCAGGCGTGTTGCTGAAGAGGCTCACGAAGGGGCCGGTGGTCTTGATGACCCCCTGTTCCACCAGAGTGGCCGCGATATCGGTACCGGTGTCGCCCTCGGCGACCTCGACCGCGGCCTCACCGTGACCGGGTCCCTCGAAGTCACTGACCTCGCCCTCGACGCTCACATTGGACGTGATCCAGCGGTAGCCCTCGAAGCCGCCGTAGGCGAGGCCGCCCAGCACGAGCAGCACCAGCAGCACCGGCAGTGCGCGCAGCAGGAGACGTCGACGCCGCGGACCCCGCCGACGACCGCGCCGGGTGGACTGCTTCGTCGCGTCCTGCGTCTCGGTGAGCTCGTCGAAGGAGAGGTCCTCGTCGTTCATCAGGCGTCCTCCTGGGTCGGGTCCTGGGCGGTCGCGGGCTCGGCCGGTGCGGCCTCGACCCTCTCCCCGGCGCGTGCACCGGTGGACCGCTCGGTGTCCAACGCCTGCTGCAGGATCATCACGGCGGCCACCTGATCCACGACCTGGCGGTGCTTGCGGCCCTTGCGGCCCGAGCTGTGCAGGGCCTTGTGCGCCGAGACGGTGGTCAGTCGTTCGTCGATGAGCCTGACCTCGATGCCCGGGGAATCCCCGGCCAGTGATGCCGTGAGCTCCGTGGAGAAGTCCCGTGCCTTCTGGGCGGCGGCGCCCTCGGAACCGTTCAAGGACCTCGGAAGCCCCACCATGATGACATGCGCGTCGGCCTCACGCGCCTCGTGGACGACCCGCCCCACGGCCGTGTCGCGCTCGAGGGTCTCGATGGGGGTCGCGATCATCCCGTCCAGGTCGCTGCGTGCGAGGCCGACGCGGACGTCGCCCACGTCGACGCCGAGCCGGACACCCCGGGGCAGGCCCGGACCGTCCTCGGCAGGCCGGCTGCCGGGAGACGTCATGCGGAGGCCGCCGCCGCGATCGCCTCGCGCACCGAGGTCAGCGCCGAGGGAATGCGGGCGGGTTCGCCGCCGCCACCCTGAGCCATGTCGGGCTTGCCACCGCCGCGACCGCCCATGGCCTCGGCAGCGCCTCGCAGGATCGCGCCGGCCGCCAGTCCCCGATCGCGGGCTGCGGCGTTGGTGGCGATCACCAGTGCGGCACGGCCGTCCTCGTGACCGGCGACCGCGACGGTGACCGGCCGGTCCTCGCCGAGCCGGCTGCGCAGGTCCAGGGCGAGGGTGCGCAGGTCCCCGGCACCGACGTCCTCACCGGCGTCGTGCGCGAGCAGGCGCACCCCGTCGACGTCGGTCGCGGTCTCGACGAGCTTGCCGGCCTCGGCCTGCAGCTGCTGGCCGCGCAGGGTCGCCAGCTGCTTCTCCATGTCCTTCATCTTCTGGGTGAGGGACCGGACCCGCTCGGGCAGCTCCTCGGCGGCACCGACCTTCAACAGCTCGGACAGCTGGGAGACCAGCGCGTGCTCCTTGGCCTGGTGACGGTAGGCGGACAGGCCCACCAGCGCATCCACGCGCCGCACGCCGCTGCCGATCGAGGCCTCGCCCATCAGCTGGACGGTGCCGATCGCGCCGGTGCTGTCGACGTGGGTGCCGCCGCACAGCTCACGGGACCAGTCCCCGCCGATGGAGACCACACGGACGATGTCGCCGTACTTCTCGCCGAACAGCGCCTGCGCGCCGAGAGCTGTGGCCTCGTCGAGCGACATCTGCTGATCGGTGACGCTCAGCTCATCCTGCAGCAGCGTGTTCACGCGGCCTTCGATCTGCTCGAGCGCGGACTTCGGCACCGCCTGGCCGTAGCGGAAGTCGAAGCGCATCCGTCCCGGGGAGTTCTCGGAGCCGGCCTGGGTGGCACTCCCGCCGAGCTCCTCACGCAGCGACTCGTGGACCATGTGGGTCGCGGTGTGCGCCCGGGCGATCGCCCCGCGCCGCTCCACATCGATGGTGGCGATCGCGGACGCGCCCTGGGAGAGGGCGCCCTCGACCAGCCGGCCGCGGTGCACGATCAGGCCGCGCACCGGCTTCTGCACGTCGTCGACCTCGACGAGGCCTCCCCCGGTGAGGGAGATCTGGCCCTGATCCGCGAGCTGCCCGCCGGCCTCGGCGTAGAACGGGGTCGAGGCGAGCACCACCTCCACCTGCGCGGGCGCCTGGACGGAGTCCACCAGGGCCCCGTCCACCAGGACGGACTCGACGGTGGTGGCGACCGTGTCCTCGGTGTAGCCGAAGAAGGGGACCTCGCCGCCGCGCTGGCTGAGCAGGCGGTTGTAGATCGCAGTATCGGTGTGCCCGGCCTTCTTCGCCGCGGCATCGGCCCGCGCCCGCTCGCGCTGCTCCTGCATCGCGCTGCGGAAGGCGTCGGCATCCACCTGGAGCCCGACCTCTCCGGCCATCTCCATGGTGAGGTCGATCGGGAAGCCGTAGGTATCGTGGAGGCGGAAGGCGTCCTCGCCGGGCAGCACGCGGCCGCCCTCCTTCTTCACCGCTGAGGCGACGCCGTCGAACAGGGTGGTCCCGGTCTCGAGGGTGCGGCGGAACGCCTCCTCCTCGCCGTAGACGATCTCGCTGATGCGAGCGAAGTCCGCCTCGAGCCCCGGGTAGGAATCCACCATCATCGACTGCGAGATGGGCAGCAATGCGGGCATGGACCGCTCGGTGTAGCCCAGCAGCCGCATCGAGCGCACCGCGCGGCGGATCAGGCGGCGCAGCACGTAGCCGCGGCCCTCGTTGCCGGGGCGCACCCCGTCGGCCACCAGCATCAGCGCGCTGCGCACGTGGTCGCCGATGATGCGCAGATGCACGTCGTCCTCGCCGTCGGCGCCGTAGACGCGACCGGAGAGCTCCTGGGCCTTCTCGATGACCGGGAAGATCTGGTCGATCTCGTACATGTTGTCGACACCCTGGAGCAGATAGGCGACGCGCTCCACCCCGAGGCCGGTGTCGATCGATTTCTGGTCGAGTTCGCCGAGCAGGGGGTAGTCCTTGCCCGTGCCCTCACCGCGCAGGTACTGGTCGAAGACGAGATTCCAGATCTCGATGTAGCGGTCCTCGGCCTTCTCGTCGCCCGGCCATTCGGGGACGGTGCCGGTGACGGCGTCGGGGCCGTACTCGGCGCCGCGGTCGTAGTGCCACTCGCCGCAGGGGCCTGCCGGGCCGGGCTGGCCGGTGTCCCAGAAGATCTCCTCGCGCGGCAGCCGCACCACGCGCTGCGGGTCCAGTCCGATGACCTCGGTGACGTGGCGGTAGGACTCCTCGTCCTGCTCCCACACGGTGAACCAGAGCCGCTCCGGGTCGAAGCCGAGCCCGCCCTGGTCCTGGGGGCTGGTGAGGAACTCCCAGGAGAAGTCGATCGCGCCGGTCTTGAAGTAGTCGCCGAAGGAGAAGTTCCCGGCCATCTGGAAGAAGGTGCCGTGGCGCGTGGTGCGGCCGACGTTCTCGATGTCGTTGGTCCGGATGCACTTCTGGACGCTCACCGCGCGCGAATACGGGGCCTTCTCGGTCCCGACGATGTACGGGATGAAGGGCACCATCCCGGCGATCGTGAACAGGATCGAGGGATCGGAGGACACCAGCGAGGTGCTGGGCACGATCTCGTGGTCCTTCTTCGCGAAGAAGTCGAGCCAGCGGCGGTGGATCTCGGAGGTGCGCATGAGGGTGAGGTGTCCTTCCTGGGCTGCACGGCAGGCGGCAGCGGCGGAGTGCGAGAGGGACCGGGGGTCAGGGGCCGTCAGTGGTGACACGAAGGCCCCGGTCAGGGTACCGGAGTACACCCGCCGGGGCCTGTCGCGCCGCGGTTCTACACGATCAGCGCGCGTAGTACTCCACGACCATCTGGACGTCGACGGTCACGGGGACCTCGGCGCGCTTGGGGCGCGAGACCAGCTGTGCCTTCAGATCGGACAGCTCGACCGAGAGGTACGAGGGGACGGCGGCCAGCACGTCCGAGTTACCGCCCTCTGCAGCGATCTGGAAGGGCTCCATCGCCTGGGACTTGGGCTTGATCTGGATGGTCTGGCCCGGCTTCACGCGGTAGGAGGGACGGTCCACCGGCTTGCCGTCGACCAGGACGTGACGGTGCACGACGGCCTGACGGGCCTGCAGGGTGGTGCGGGCGAAGCCGGCGCGGAGGACGAGCGCGTCCAGGCGCATCTCCAGCAGCTCGACCATGCTCTCGCCGGTCAGACCCGGCTCCTTCTTGGCGTCCAGGTAGGCGCCGTGCATCTGCTTCTCGCGGATGCCGTACTGGGCGCGCAGACGCTGCTTCTCCTTGAGCCGCACGGCGTAGTCGGACTCGGTGCGGCGGCGCGCCCCGCCGGGGGCCGCCCGGGGGTGGGGGGGGGTGGAGGAGGAAGTGTGGGCGGTGGGGGGGGGGGGGGGCCCCGCGGGGGGGGGGG
>JAKDUN010000319.1 GCA_030457675.1 Brachybacterium sp.
GTAGACCGTGGGCAGCGGGATCCCGGTGGCGTCCGCGATGCCGCGGGCGGTGCTGGAGCCGTGCTCGGCGACTGCTTCGAGCACGGCGAGCGCGCGGGCGATCTGCCCGGCCGGGGCCTCTCCGTCCTGGTCCTGCACGATGCTCATCCCTCCCCTGTCGATCACCTCGCTCATTGTGCCGCAGGCGCCGCGACGGGAGGGCTTCTTGCCTTGCGAGAATGGGGCTACCGCGCACTGCGGCCAGCGGGCAGGCTGGTCCTGACCCTCCCCCATCCCGAAAGGATGCCCCGATGATCCTGATCAACGTGAAGTTCCCGGTGAAGCCCGAGTTCGCCGACCAGTGGCCCGAGCTCGCGCGCGAGTTCACCGAGACCACCCTGGCCGAACCCGGGAACCTGTGGTTCGAGTGGTCGCGCAGCGTGAAGGAGCCCAGCACCTATGTGCTGATCGAGGCCTTCACCGATGAGGGCGCCGGTCCGCACGTGAACTCCCCGCACTTCAAGAAGATGCAGGAGGAGTTCCCGCAGTACCTCGTGGCGACCCCGCAGATCATCTCGCACCAGATCGACAGCGAGGGCTGGGGCCCGATGGGGGAGATCACCGTCGAGTGAGGCCTCAGGGCCCTCCGCGCCGGCCCGTGGTCGTGACCGGGGTGGCCCCGGGCCGCGCCCACTGGGGCAGCGGCCGGCTGGCCCCTCCCCCGGTGGGGGTGCCCTCGGCGTCGGTGCGCCAGCTCCAGCAGGCGTGGCGTCCGGCGGGCCAGCCGTCCGGGACGTCCTCCCAGTCCTCGCCGCGACCGTAGGGCGTCATGTCCAGCAGGCTCATCGAGAAGTTGACCGCCTCGTTGCCGCGTCCGGTGGTGCGGTAGGTGAGGAAGACCCGGTCGCCGTCCCGCAGGAAGCTCGCGAGGTGTCCCATGTCGCCGCCGATCGGGGCGGGGGCGTCCCGCACCGAGTACCAGGGCACCCGGCGGTATCCCATGAACGCGGTGAAGGGGTGGACCTCCTCCCAGGGCCCGGTGGTGAGGATCGCGAGCGAGACGCCGTGGGCGTGGAGGTAGGTCGCGTCGTGCAGGTGCCAGGCGGTGGTGGTGCAGCCCTCGCACTGCCCCTGGTGCGGGGCGCCGTCGTGCCACATGTGCTGGTAGACCACGAGCCGATCCCGCCCCTCGAACAGGGACAGGAACGGCACGGCTCCGACGGGGCCGGTGACCGGGGTGCTCCCGTCGACCTCCACCATCGGCAGACGCCGTCGCGCGGCGGCGATCGCGTCACCCTCCCGGGTATGCGCCTTCTCCCGCACCAGCAGCTCGTCACGGGCGGCCTGCCAGGCCGCCATGTCGGTCGCGGGCGGGCATCCGGTGGGATCGGTGCTCATCGCTCAGCGCTCCCGCTGCGGTCCCAGGCGGAGCCCGGCGGGTGGGGCAGGTGGGTCGGCACGTACTCGAGAAGCTGCAGACCGCCTTCGAAGGTGCGGGCGGTGACGAGGTCGAGGGCGAAGTCCTCGAACCGCTCCCAGATCCTCTCCAGGCCGGTGCGACCGGTGACCACCGGGAACAGGATGAGGCGGAATCGGTCCACCAGGCCTGCCTTCATCAGCGAATGACTGAGCCGGATGCTGCCGGTGGTGGTCAGCGGCGCGCTCGCGGTGCGCTTCAGCTCTCTCACCGCCTCGATCGCCTCGGTGCGGACGAGCGTGGTGTTCGGCCAGGCCAGCGGTTCCTCAAGGGTGGAGGAGAAGACGATCTTCGGGACCTCGGCCATGTGCGCGAAGCTGGCCCGCTCCTCCTCGGAGACGTCGTTCTCCTCGGCCTGGCGGGCCATCTGCGACATCAGGCGGTAGGTGGTCGCGCCCATCAGCGTGACGGAGTCCGGCTGCTCGCCCAGCCAGGTGAGGTACTCCGGACTCTCGAGCCCCCACCATCCCGGCCAGCCCTCGCCGGCGGCGCAGCCGTCGAGGGAGAGGATGAAGTCGACCAGCAGCTCGCCGGCGGCGGCGCCTGCTGGCCCATCGGTGTCTGTGGTGCTGGTATCGCTCATCGGCGATCGCTCCTCTGAATGCCGGCACGGCGGGTGCCGGGACGGGTCCTTCCACCCAAGCATGCCGGCCCGTCGCCGTCCAGGGTCCGACCACCCCGCCTCCGCGACCGCCCCGCTCAGGCGCCGCGCACCCCGCGCACCCCGCGCACCAGCGTGACCACGAGCCCGGCGAAGACCGCGGCCCAGGTGGCCACTGCGATCACCAGCCCGACCATCCCGATCCCCTCGACCAGCGGCAGATGCTCCACCCGGCCCAGGCGCAGCGAGGCGACGGCGAACATGCCCAGCGGGAACACCATCGACCACAGCGAGGGGACGTAGCGCAGCGGCACGCGGTGGATGAGGTGGCGCCACAGGCCCGCGCCGAGCAGCAGGGGGTACTGCCACAGGGCGAAGCACCAGAAGAGCACCACGGTCCCGCCGATCAGCCCGCGGGCGGCATCGACCATCGGTACGGTCGGCATCGCATAGATCCCTGCGCCGGCGACCACCGCGATCGCCAGCGCCCCCATGGCCACCCAGTAGGTGGGCTCGAACTGGCGCGGCGTGATCCCGAAATGCACGATCCGCAGGATCACCAGCACCGCGATCCCGACGTAGAGGATCGTCCCCACGGACCAGGACAGCACCGTCAGCAGTCCCAGCACCGCAGCGAAGGCCGGTGAGGCCGGCTCCAGACCGGACAGGCCCACCGCGAGGGACTGCGAGGCGACCGACCAGACGAACCAGCTGCCGTTGGTGCGGGCGAGGATCGGCTCCCCGTCGCGGGTCATCAGCACCTGCCAGGGCAGCACGTAGCCCAGCACGATCCAGATCGCGGCACCGACCCCCAGCAGCAGCGCCGAGGCCGTGCCCAGCCCCTCCGCCTGCAGCCCGACCGCCAGCACGCTGCAGGCGGCGACGATCGTGAAGTATCCGAAGGCGCTCTCGGGGTTCTTCGCATCGCTCCGCATCCGGTCACGGTGGCGCATCCATCGCGCGAGGTAGAGAACGGCCAGCACCGCGGCGGTCAGCGCCGCCAGCACCAGGAGCACCAGCGCCGCCTCGTCGGCCCCCGCCAAGCGCAGCCCGACCGACACGATCCCGGTCGCCATCACGAGCGCGAAGTACCCCGGAGCGAGCCCCGCGAGCGCCTCGTCGGCGCGCGCGGCGAGCGGCGGAGCAGTCGTGGTCACGGAGGGCACAGCTCCATTGTGCGACCGATACGGTGACCTGGGGCACCGAGACATGCATCCCACCCACCAAACCTTGCACCCAGTGCAAATCGGCACCTAATCTCGTGCGCGGCGGCATCGGCCGCACGTCGAGCGGGGGAGACGGCCCGGCGAGGATCGACAGGAGAGAGGATCCGACCATGGGTCACACCGGCGACGACACCCCGGAGACGAACGACTCCGCACCGCCGGCGGTGAACCCCAACGTGGTGATGGCCGTGCTGCTCGCCGGGGCCTTCGTGATCATCCTCAACCAGACCCTGCTGAACACGGCCCTGCCGGCGTTCATGGTCGACTTCGGCATCACCGCGAACACCGCCCAATGGGTGACCACACTGTTCATGCTGG
>JAKDUN010000320.1 GCA_030457675.1 Brachybacterium sp.
GCGGTCGCCGGCGCCTGGGACGCCGGGATCCGGTACTTCGACACCGCCCCGCACTACGGGATCGGTACCAGCGAGCGCCGGCTCGGAGCGCGCCTGTCCGCCTATCCGCGCGAGGAGTACCTGGTCTCCACCAAGGTGGGACGACTGCTGCGGCCCGGCCCCGGCACCGGGGACGATCTCGACAGCGCGTTCGCCGTGCCGGATGACCATGTGCGCCAGTGGGACTACTCCGAGGCCGGGGTGCGCCGCTCCCATGCGGAGTCCCTCGAGCGCCTGGGCCTGGATCGCGTGGACATCCTCTTCGCTCACGACCCGGAGGAGGGTCCCACGGAGCAGGCCTTCGCCGAGGGCCTGCCGGCGCTCGCCCGGATGCGGGACGAGGGGCTGGTGCGCGCCGTCGGCGTCGGTTCCAAGGACGCCGACGTGCTCACCCGCGCCGTCCGCACCGGACTGATCGACCTGGTGATGCTCTCGGGCCGGTACACCCTGCTCGAGCAGCACGCCGCCGACGAGCTGCTCGGGGCCTGCGTCGAGCACGGCGTCGGGATCGTGGCGGTCTCCGTGTTCAACTCCGGGCTGCTCGCCCAGCACCGCGTCCCCGACGACGTCGCCTACGAGTACGCGCAGGCGCCCGCCGAGATCATCGCCCGGGCCCGCGAGCTCTCCGCGATCGCCGAGCGCCACGGCGTCACCCTTCCCGACCTCGCCGTGCAGTTCCCGCTGCGCCACCCGGCGGTGCGCTCGGTGGTGCTGGGAATGCGCACCGCGGACCAGGTGCGCTCGAACGCCGAGCGGATGGAGGCGCAGATCCCGGACGCGGGCTGGGAGGACATCACCGATGGCGCCTGAGGAGCAGCCGGCCGGCGCCGCCGTGACCGACACCCACCTCCACCTGTGGGACCTCGCCGAGAGCGCCTACGCGTGGCTGGCCGGGGCCGACGAGGCGCTGCGCCGCACCGTCACGATCGAAGACGTCCGCGCGGACCTCGTCGCGCTCGGCGTCACCCGCGTGGTGCTGGTCCAGGCCGACGACACCGCCGAGGACACCGCCCACCTGCAGCGCACCGCACGCGCCATCGAGGCAGAGGGCACGATCCCGCGGGCCGACGTGGTGGGCTGGCTGCCGCTGGCGGACCCGAGCGCCGTGCGCGCCGCGCTCGCCGACCCGCAGCGCACCGCGCACCTGGTGGGCGTGCGCCACCTGGTGCATGACGAGCCCGACCCCGGGTTCCTGGATCGCCCCGAGGTCGCGGAGTCGCTCGAGCTGCTGGCCGCGGCCGGACTCCCGCTGGACGTCCCCGACGCCTTCGAGCGCCACATGGCGCAGGTGGTGCGGGTGGCCCGTCGGCACCCCGGCCTCACCGTGGTGCTCGACCACCTCGGCAAGCCGCCGCTCGGCGATCCTGGGGCGATGCCGCGCTGGGAGGCGCAGCTCGCCGAGATCGCCGCCTGCTCGAACGTCGTCGCGAAGGTCTCGGGCCTGGCGACCAGCGGGAACGGCGAGTTCGGGGATGCCGCGGATCTCGCGCTCTCGTTGTTCGGTGCCGAGCGGCTGATGATCGGTTCGGACTGGCCCATCGCGCCCACGCACCTGGACCTGGGCAGCGGCTTCGCGCCCCTTCTCGCTCACGTGCGTACCTGGACGGAGGCCGACGCCCGGGCCGTCACCCGCGAGACCGCGGCGCGGGTCTACTGCAGGCGCGGCGATGCGTCGGCGGCCGTGTGAACCCCATGCCCTCGCCGGACCAGGCGAATCGGCGCTAACGGTGATAACTTTATCAGCTCCGCCCACTCCTGATAAAGTTATCAACCCGACTCAGCTTTGATAAAGTTATCAGCATGCGCACTCCTCTTGACTCGCCGTTCAGTCCGGGCTCCGACACGGTCCCGCAGGTGTGGGCTGGTCGGACAGCACAGCTCAGCGACTGGCGCGACGTGCTTCGTCCTCGACGACTCGCCGGCCTGCCGGAGCGTGGGCGAACAGTGCTCGGCGAGGCCGGTCTCGGAAAATCGTCTCTGGTGCGCCGGATCGCAGCGGATGCCGCCGACCGAGGGGACTGGGTGACGCCGCAGCTGCGCATTCCATCGGGCGCCGATCCCTTGAAGAAGGTGGCTCAGGCCCTGCTCGAGGTCGCCCGGCAGGCACGGCTCCCCGCCGCGCGCGAGAGGAGCATCGGTCAGCTCCTCAGCCGTGTCGAGACGGTCGCCGCCGCAGGCGTCTCCCTCACGCTGCGCGACCAACCAGGGCCGGAGCCGTACACGACCCTGACCGAGCTCCTGATCGAGATCGGTCGAGCCGCGATGAAGCGCGGTGACGTCATCGCGCTGATCCACATCGACGAGATGCAGAACATCGGCTCCGAGGAGGCCCTGTCGCAGCTGCTCATCGCATTGGGAGATGCCTTGACCTTCGAGGAGGCGGTCGAAGTGCCGGGCGGAGCAGTCGTTCAGCGGGCACTGCCGATCGCTGTCTACCTGACTGGTCTGCCGGAGTTCGCCGACATGGCCGGCGCTCGCACGGGAGCCACGTTCGCCCGACGATTCCAGACGACGACCCTCGGCCCGATCGACGACGACGACCTCACGAGTGCACTTCAACCGTTCATCGTCGAAGGATGGGAGATCCCCGACGGCACCGGCGGGACCACACGGATCCTCATGGAGCCCGAAGCGCGGGCGGCGATCGTCGACCTGTCTCGCGGGGAGCCGTTCCTGTTCCAGCTCGCCGGCCAACAGGCCTGGTACGCCGGCACCGGAGATCTCATCAACCGCGCGCAGGTGATCGCCGGCTGGGAGATGGCCCGCTCGGAGGCTGCCGCGCACGTCGAGCGCATTCTCGCGCGCCTACCTCGCCGTGAACGCGAGTTCCTCGAGGAGATGGCGGCCTTGGAGCCGAAGGAACGGACCCTCACTGCGATCGCGAAGAGCATGGGTCTGGACAGAGGCTCTGCAGCCGGGCCCACTTCGCAGCGTCTGGACTCGATCCGCGGCATCCTCCGTCGAGGCAAGCCGTACACGTTCCGTCACCGCGCTGTCGAGGCGTACCTGACCACCCAGTGGCCCGAGGTCTCGTAGTGCTCACTCCGTCGGCGGCTCCCCCTGCGCCAGCAGCCACGACTCGACGCCGGCGACGTGGGCCGCGGCGTAGGTACGGGCCAGGTCCGGGCGGCGGGCCCGCAGTGCGTCCAGGATCCGGCGGTGCTCGGCCAGGGTGCGCTCCACGGCGGAGTCGTCGGTCAGGCCCCGCCACACCCGGGCCCGGGAGGTGGAGCTGGCGAGGCTGTCCAGCAGCGAGCTGAGGTAATCGTTGGGGCAGCGGTCGTTGATCAGGTGATGGAAGGCGATGTCCGCCGCGACCAGCTCCTCGATGGTGGAGCTGTCGTCGAGGTCGGCCATGGTCTGCTCGAGCTTCGTGAAGTCCTCGTCGGTCAGGTGCGGGCAGGCCTGCTCGACCGCGGCCGGCTCCAGCAGGCGCCGGATCTCGATGATCTCGACGTAGCTGGAGTCCTGGTGGAGGTCCAGCACGAAGGCGAGGGACTCCAGCAGCTGCTCCGGCTCGAGGGCGGTGACATAGGTGCCGTCGCCCTGGCGCACATCGAG
>JAKDUN010000321.1 GCA_030457675.1 Brachybacterium sp.
CGTGGCACGCAAGGGCGGCCCGGGGATCGGACGGGCGGACCTGCTGGTGATCAACAAGGTCGATCTCGCCCCGTACGTCGACGTGGATGTCGAGCAGATGCTGGCCGACGCGTCCACCGCGCGTGAGGGCCGTGCGGTGATCGGGGTGTCGCGCAAGCAGCCGGAGACGGTCGAGGCGCTCGCAGGCTGGGTGCGGCAGATGCACACCGCGTTCACCGCGGGCGGCCATGTCCCACAGGACCCGGGCCCGATGGCCCCGCACTTCCATGCTGACGAAGACGGCGAGGGCGGATACACGCACTCGCACGAGGAGCCTGCGGCCAGCCACACCCACTGATCTCGGGAGGCGCCGTGCCCCGCCTCCGTCCCGGAATGTGAACACCCCCTTGCTCTCCGGGACGGGACGGGGCATCCTCGTTGCCGTGACCACGAACGCCGCGTTCCGCGAGACCACCCGCCGGGTGGTCCGCTCCGCGATGCGCTCGATGATGTCCATGATGATGATGCCGATGATGCATCGTCAGCCGAGCCTCTAGAGCTCAAGACACCTCCAGGGTCGGCTGACAGGAGCCGGCCGGAAGGCGCGGGCTCCAGGTGCTACCGGGAGCACACCCCCTGAATGATCCGCCTGCGGGCGTCGATCCCAGGGATCCCGGGTCCACCAGCCGCCGCGCTCACCGCGCCGCACCTCGGAGAACTCGCATCATGCCCATCACCCTGGATCGCCCCACCACCCATACCGACCGTCGTTCCGCGTCCCGCCCGTTGTACCGGGCCGGGAACTCGGCCCCGCGCCAGCGGCCCGCGACCGATGCCGTCACCATCACCGTGACGGTCACCCTTCCCGCCGGCACCGGCGACGTCGAGACCGCGCTGGTCGCCGACGAGCTGCGCACCGGTGCCCAGCGCCTGGTCGGGGCCCGCAACGGACGCACGACCGTGGCAGTCAACAGCCCGAACTCCTTCGCCGCCGCCGGTCGCACCACCTCTCGCACCCTGCCGCCCCGCGGCCAGGGCGCCGCCGCAGTGACTCCGCTGCGCCCCCGCCGCACCGGCGTGGTCTCCCCCAACTCGCCCGCCCGACGGGATGCGGAGGCCGCTCGGCGCCGGGCGCTGCAGGCCACGGCCGTCAGCCCGTCCAGCCCCTCGGCGGCTCCTGAGGACAGCCTGGTCATCGACCTGTTCGGCCGACGGGTACGGATCGATGGGCAGGACGTGGACTTCACGTACAAGGAGTTCGAGCTGCTCTCGCAGCTGGCCGGCGATGCGCGGCGGACCATCTCGCGCACCGAGCTCATGGAGACGGTCTGGGCCGAGTCGCCCGAGGAGACCGGCGAGCGCACGGTCGACGTGCACGTGCGCCGGGTCCGCACCAAGCTGGGCCGCTACCGCCGCCTGATCTCGACGGTGCGCGGGGCGGGCTACCGGCTCGACCCGGGCAGCGACGTGGCAATTCTGCGCTGAACAGCCCGGGGCACGACGACCCGGCTGAAAAAGCGACGAGCGGCCCGGAGCACTCAACCGACTGTGTCGGGGGCTCACGGACCGCTCGTCAGGCCTGTCGTCCGTCAGGGGTGGGTGCGGGCGAACAGGCTGGACGGGCTGTCAAAGTGGGGGAACCTGACGTGTTGCCCGTCCGGCCGCTCCCCATGAGGGGGGTCTTGAGGAGCGGCACATCTATAAAATTTTCAACGTCTTCCGACACTCGGAACACTACCAGGAGAATCGGGAACTCGTCCCCTCGGTCGCCTCCGACATCACACCCCGTCAGCGATCTCCTCGTGCCAGCGAGTCTAGGCCTTGCGAGCGCCGCTGTAAACGAACGGGCACAGCGTGTTTCCGCAGGCAGTGCCCATATTTTTGACACGTGGAACTAAGTGATGCTCGCCTCAACGCTTCGTCATGGCCGCCCCAAACCACGAGGCGAGAGGGCGTTTCCGACGGGGCGATACATCCGAGATGTCCGATTGTACCGGCACCCTCGGGGCGCCGGTGGAGCCCCATGCTCCACGGACTCACGACGCCATCCTCAGGGCGCGTCCAGGCAAAGTGTGAGCACCGTCGCATCGTCGTGGAGCTTGCGGGGGCGCCGGTCAGGAGGAAGGCGCGCCTCGGCCCGGCGCAGGCTCCGCAGCAGCGCGCTCGGATCCTCGCGCAGGGAGCGGGCGAGCGAGGAGTCCTCGTGCATCCCCAGCAGGTCGATCGCCCGGGTGATGCCGTCGGAGACCAGGTGCGCCGCGCGCAGAGCAGAGAGCGGAGTGCTTCCGACCAGGGCCTGTTCGGCCGCCTCGGGCTCGTGCCGAGCCACCCAGAACCCGCCGGGCGCATTGCGGCGGGCCTCGATCGCCTCCGCCCCGGTCTCCTCGTGCACCACGTCCTCGATCCTCGGATCGGTCAGTCGCCTCGTCGACCCGTCGACCCCCTCGAGCAGCAGCGAGGAGTCGCACAGCACCAGGTGCTCGAGGTGCTCACCACCCCACCGCACCGCGACGACCGTCGCGGACGGCCCGCCCCTGTCGAGTTCGCACTCCTGCTCGTGGAGGCCGCGCACCTCCGTGATCGCGCCGGCCAGCGCGTGCCGCAGCGGGAGGGACAGGTCCTGGGCCCGAATTAGCAGTCGCCCGGCCAGGGCGTGGGAGAACCAGGCGACGCCGTGATGGCAGCCCGCTCGGAACCGGGAGGGCACCCCGGCGCCGTCGAGCATCACGGCGACGGGTCCGAGCACTCCCCCGGCATCCTCGTTCGCCCCCGGGAGCGCCGGGTCGGTGAGAAGTGTGGTGTGCACGCCGCCACTGTAGGCATGCAGAGGCGGGAGACCGGGCCGCTGCGCCCGTAGAGTGGACCCGGACCAGGCCGCCCGTCCGCTCCGGACGCGGTGGCGCTCAGGACGCGGAAGGAACCCAGATGATCGCGCAGGCGCGGATCACCTCCGACACGACTGCCACCGTGCATCTCGCCGAGGAGACCGTCGAGGTCTCCGGTGCGAACCTGCCGGAGATCCGGGACCGTGTGAAGCAGGCCTTCATCGCTGCGGCCAAGACCGCCGACGAGGATCTCGACGTGGTCATCGTCGAGCCGGATGTGCGGCACCACCTGCGGGTCGAGCCCTCAGGGCGGATCACCGGCCGGGAATCGGACCAGCGCCCGGTCCACGGACCCGGGATCGACGACCCGCTGCTCGCACCGCCCACCGACGACACCGCTGATCTCAGCGGGATCGATCAGCAGTCGCTGCGCCCCCGGACCGGTGAGCATGCCGCGATCGCGTCTGACAGCACGGGCGAGCACGCCGCGATCGGCTCCCCTGCCACGGGTGAGCTGCCCACCGTGCGCCCGCACGGTGCGAGGCGGCGACGCGCTGCGGCGATGCCGCCCTCTGCCCGCCCCTCGTCGGCCGGGAGCCCGACGTCGCGGTCGCTCTCCGCCGGCTCGGCGACCTCCGCCACCTCGGCCGAGTCGTCCGCCACCGCCGCCTCGGCCCCGTCCGCCAGCTCCGCCCCGTCCGCCGCCTCCGCGCCGTCGGCCACTTCCGCGCCCTCGGCGCTGCCCGCGTCCTCGGCGCCCTCCGCCGTCTCCGCCGGGTCGGC
>JAKDUN010000322.1 GCA_030457675.1 Brachybacterium sp.
ATCACCCAGATGGCGTGGAGGGAATGCGAATCGAGCAGCTGCCAGCGCACCTCCGGCAGCTGGGCCCCGGCCGCGCGGCGGCGTCTGCGCGACTCCGCCATCGCCAGCAGCTGCAGCACCCGGGTCAGGGAGTACCCGCCGAGGGCGAGCGCAGCGGTCAGCACCAGCGCGGTCATCGGCCGTGCCTGACCCGCGGCGGGGACCGACCGCACCGCCTCCGCCACGGCCAGCACCGTCAGAACCACGCCGACGGCAGCGACCAGGCCCGGCAGCATCGGCGAAGGGCCGTCCAGCGGAGCAGGAGCCTGCTCCTCGGCGAGGTCAGCGGCAACCATCCCGTGCGCGTCCAGCCGCGGGAACCGGGCGAGCTCCTCGTCGAGATCAGGCGAGAGGCCCTGCTCGGGATCAGGGCCGGCGGCATGATCGGAGTTCATCGGTCCACGGTAGCCCGCGACTCGCCCCGCGCCGAGAACGGGGACGGGGCAGCCGTGGCCGACGGTAGACTCCTCGTGTGATGAGCGAGATCGAGATCGGCCGCAACAAGCGGGGACGGCGCAGCTACAGCCTGGATGACGTGGCGGTGGTCCCGTCCCGGCGCACCCGGGACCCGGAGGACGTCTCCACCTCCTGGCAGGTGGACGCGTACAACTTCGACATCCCGATCTTCGCCGCCCCCATGGACTCGCTGATGTCTCCCGAGACCGCGATCGCACTCGGCCGGCTCGGCGGTCTCGGCGTGCTGGACCTCGAGGGGCTGTGGACCCGCTACGAGGACCCCACCTCCCAGTTCGAGCGCATCGCCAAGGCCTCCGATGACGAGGTCGTCGGCGTGATGCGCTCCGTCTACGAGGAGCCGGTCAGGACCGAGCTGATCCGGGACCGGCTCCAGCAGCTCCGCGACGCCGGGGTCACTGCTGCCGGGGCGCTGTCCCCGCAGCGCACCCAGGAGCACTGGAGGACCGTCGTGGACGCCGGCGTGGACCTGTTCTTCATCCGCGGCACCACCGTCTCCGCCGAGCACGTCTCCACGAACCGCGAGCCCCTGAACCTCAAGCGCTTCATCTACGAGCTGGACGTCCCGGTGATCGTCGGCGGCTGCGCCACCTACACCGGCGCCCTGCACCTGATGCGCACCGGCGCGGCCGGGGTGCTGGTCGGCTTCGGCGGCGGTGCCTCCCAGACCACCGAGGAGACTCTCGGCATCTCCGTGCCGCTGGCCGGGGCGGTGGCCGACGTCGCCGCAGCTCGCCGTGACTACATGGATGAATCCGGCGGCCGCTACGTGCACGTCATCGCCGACGGCGGCCTGGGCCGCTCCGGTGACCTGGTCAAGGCGATCGCCTGCGGCGCCGACGGGTTGATGGTCGGGGCGGCTCTCGCCCGGGCCGAGGAGGCCCCGGGGCACGGCCACCACTGGGGCAGCGAGGCCCACCACCCGACGCTCACCCGCGGGCACCGGGTCAGCGTGGGGACCGTGGCACCGCTCGAGCAGATCCTCTTCGGCCCCTCGATCGCGGCCGACGGCACCACCAACCTCATCGGTGCGCTGCGCCATGCCATGGCCACGACCGGCTACCTCGACCTCAAGGAGTTCCAGCGCGTCGACGTCATCGCCCAGCCGTGACGTGCCCGGAGGGGCTCCGAGCATGAGCGCCGCCGGGTCAGTCGGGCCGGTTCAGTAGCGGGAGGGCGAGGTGATCAGCGCAATGATCCCCCAGATCGTCATCGCCAGCGCGATCAGCCCCAGCACCAGCGGCAGAACCAGGCCCACCAGGGTGCTGATGAAGGTGCCCGCCATGCCCATCTCGGAGACGCCGATGGCGTCGGAGCCCTCGCAGTGCACCGTGATCTCCCCGGAGTCCGCGGTGAGCGTGTAGACGTCGTAGTAGTCCACTCCGTCCATCGTGTACAGCGGTTCTTCGGAGATGTCGCGGGTGGGCTGGACCCCGGCGCCCTCGAACTCGCAGGAGACGGACTCGAGGTCCTCCTCAGGCACCGCGATCGAATAGACGGACCAGGTGGAACTCTCGATCGTCCCGCCGTCCGCCTCCAGCGCAGTCAGCTCCATCGCTCCCAGGCCGGACACCATCAGAGCGATGAAGCCTGCGATCATCGGCATGACGAACAGTCCGACGGCGTTGGCCAGGATGCCGAGGACCCCGAAGATCGTCCGCTTGAGTCCGCGGCGGCGCGGACGCTCGGCGTACTGGTATGGCTGCTGGTAGGACTGCTGGTAGGCCATGGGTTCCCCTCGGATGTGTGGTCGGCTGCAGTCGGCAGGCTATTCGGGTCGGCGTCGCAGCGCGATGGGGAGGAGTGCCCATGGGGCGAGTCGGCGTCGGGCGTTCTCAGGCGCCGCGCGCCACCTCCGAGGCCTGCTGGGCGATCGAGAGCTCCTCGTTCGTCGGCACGATCATCACCGTCACCCGCGACTGCGGCGTGGAGATCACCCGTGCTCCGTTGCTGCGCGCGGCGTTCGCCTCGAGATCCAGCTCGATGCCGAGCTCCTCGAGACCGCTCAGCAGCCGTTCGCGCACCATCGGCACGTTCTCACCGATGCCCGCGGTGAAGGTCAGCACGTCCAAGCCGCCGAGCACGAAGGTGTAGGAGCCGAGGTACTTGCGCAGCCGGTGCACGTAGACCTCGGTGGCGAGGGTCGCAGCCTCATCGCCCTCCTCGACGGCCTTGGTGATGTCCCGGAAATCGCTCATGCCGCACATGCCCAGCATGCCCGAGCGCTTGTTGAGGATGTCGTCGATCTCGGCGGGCCCGAGGCCGGCACGGCGATGGAGGTGCGCGTAGATCGTGGGGTCGATGTCCCCGGTGCGGGTGCCCATCACGAGCCCCTCCAGCGGGGTCAGCCCCATCGACGTCTCCACCGCCCGGTCGCCGAGCACGGCGGAGGCCGAGGCCCCATTGCCCAGGTGCATGACGATCTGCCGCAGTCCCGACACATCGCGACCCTGCGCGGCCTGCTGCTCCGAGACCGTGCGGGAGACGTACTGGTGGCTGGTGCCGTGGGCGCCGTAGCGGCGCACCTTGTACTCGGTCGCGATGTCGCGGTTCAGGGCGTAGTTCGCCGCCGCCTCGGGCAGCGCGGTGAAGAAGGCGGTGTCGAACACCGCGACATGGGGCACCTCCGGCAGCAGCGCCATGGCCCCGTCGATCCCGTCCACCGCCGCATAGTTGTGCAGCGGCGCGAGCTTCCCCAGATCGTGGATGTCCCAGCGCACCTGGTCATCGATGAGGACGGGCTCCGAATAGCGGGCACCGCCCTGGACGACGCGGTGGCCGACAGCGCGGATCCGGTCGTCGCTCAGCGACAGGCCCACGTCCGCGAAGAGGGACTGCACGATCGTCATGGCCGCCTTGTGATCCGCCACCGCGCCCTCGAAGCTCGACTCCTGCTCACCGGCGGTGATCGTGGCGGTGCCGTTGTCCTGGCCCACCCGCTCCACGATGCCGGAGGCATCGAGGGCGCCGTCGGCCGGATCCAGCAGCTGGAACTTCAGCGACGAGGAGCCGGAGTTGATGACGAGGACGCGAGGCGCGGTGGGGTCTGCCATGGGGTGAGCTCCTGAAC